>JBEKKD010000129.1:0-9373 GCA_050010895.1 Armatimonadota bacterium | reverse complement strand
TCGACACCATCGTCTCTCCTGGCGCTGCCAGCACCATCATCGCCATCAAAGGCCTCACCAACGAAATCGAGATTGAGGCGAACGCCCACCGGAGCCGGCGTGGCCTCGCCGGGCGGGTGCTGGCCGGCTACCACGCTGGCGGCGCGCCCTACGGCTATCGGACGCGGCCGGTGCATGATGACAAGCCGGGCGATCCACCCGGTACGGGCCCGGTGCGCGGGCATGAATACATCATCCACCAGGGCGAGGCCGACACGATCCGCAGGATCTTCCGCATGTACGTGAAGGGGATGAGCACGCGGCAGATCGCCGCCCAGCTGAACGCAGAGGGTGTGTCTCCCCCCGGAGCGCGCTGGAAGGATCGGCAGGGAGTCCGGCGGACGTGGTCTCATGGCGCGCTCTTCGGAGACCCCAAGAGGGGACAGGGCATCCTCAACAATGTGAAGTACATCGGCCAGTTGGTCTGGAACCACTCCACCTGGCCCCGGGACCCGGAGCGGGATGGCAAGCAGGTGCGGCGAGAGCTGCCTGAAGACCAGTGGGTGGTGCAGGATGCGCCTCACCTGCGCATCGTGCCGCAGCAGCTGTGGGAGGCGGCACGCGTGCGCATGGCACGGCGGTCGCGGGAACGGGTGGGTGAGGCGCACCACGCGAAGCACCCGCGACTTCTCAGCGGCTTGCTCGTCTGCGGGAAGTGCGGAGGGCGGTTCGTGCTGCGGGGCAGTCGCATCTACTCCTGCAGTTCCCGTCAGAATCGGGGCGCGGTGGTATGCGACTGCATGGCGACAGTGAACGCGGCGGAGGCGGAGGACCGCATCATCGCGGAGCTGCAGGACCTGTTCTGCAACGAGGAGCTGGTGAGTCGCATAACGGAGCGCGCCCGCCGGCTGGCTGCAGAGCGGCGAACCGGCCGCCAACAGAAGCGAAGCACAACGACGGAACTCCGCAGGCAGCTCACCCAGACGGACAGGGAGATCACCCGGCTGCTGGACGCGATTGGGAAGGGCGCGCTCGTGGACGACCTGATGGAGCGCATGCAGGCCGCGGAGGCGCGCCGGGACAATCTGCGACAGGAACTGGGCGAGGCCCAGAAGACAGAGGCGGTACCGGGGATAGAGCTGCTGCCGGCAGCAGTGCGTCGGGTGGTGGCGGACCTGCGGCAGATGCTGGCCGCAGGCCAGGTGGAGCGGGTGCGTACCGCGCTGTGCCGGCTGGTGACCCGGATTGAAGTCCACGAAGAGGAACGGCCGGGGCGGAAGCGGCCTGGGGCGTACCTGCTGCTGCGGGGGAACCTGGAGGCGGCGCTAGAGCTGACCGGCGCGAAAAGCACGAGTGGCTGTAGCCCCGGCGGGATTTGGACACCCTTGATATTTCGTCTCCCGCCCAGGAGGATCAGGCTCCTAGACCGTCACAGCCACAACAATGGCCCTGAACAGCGACGACTGGCTGCTGGAGGCGGATAGGGCGCCACACCTGGTCTGGTCCAGGCGCGAATCCCAGATAAGCATAGAGATCCAAGCATCGAGGGACCCCGGCCAATCGCCGAGGGTCACCTCCCCGGAGAGGTAGAGGCGTCCCGTTCCCGATTTAATCGCGCCTATCAATTCCGGAGTGAGCGTCATATCTTTGGGAACCGGGGCCGTTTCCTCCTCGCCGGGAGCGAGAGGGCCACAACTGGGCGAACTCACGGCGGCGTGGAAGCCTTTGGGGTTGAAGGGTTGGGGAGGGGACTGGTAACGCAAGTGAATGCTCTGCGTTATCCGAGCGAGCATCAGGCTCTCTCCGACTCCGCGGGAGCCCGAACCACCCACGTCGGTCCCGTCGCCCTTCGGCACCCACCGCCTTCCCCTCACCGTCGGATACAAGGCCCTGTCTGCATCACCCGACCGGCATGACACCGGCGTGCGGCCTGTCTCTCACCGCAGCCTTTCCTCCTCCACTACGACCTCTGCCATGGTGCCGCCCTCGTGGGGGCGGAGGGAGAAGGTCCCGCCGTACTGGTGCGCGGCCAAGCCCCATACCAAACGCAAGCCCATGCTGCGCTGTCTGCTCGCATCGAAGCCCGCAGGAAT
Organism: Armatimonadota bacterium; assembly: GCA_050010895.1. GTDB lineage: Bacteria > Armatimonadota > Hebobacteria > Hebobacterales > Hebobacteraceae > JBEKKD01. The sequence continues at coordinate 7,301 of JBEKKD010000129.1, read as the reverse complement.
GGGGTTGCCTGAGTTCCATACCGAGAGGCGGAGGTTCCCACCCGCCCGGTACACCCCGATGTCCACGCGCATCTCGGCATCCGCTCCTGGTGCCCCGTGCTTGATGGCATTGGTGATCAGCTCGTTCGCCACCACTGCAAGGCTGGTGGCGGCCTTGGGAGGAAGGAGTGTAGGCTCCCCCTCGACGGAGACGATAACGCGCTTCTGGGCGAAGGCCTCGCGATTCGCACTCGCCATGCTCTCTATCGCGCTGAGCAGGTCGACATTCCCCTTCCCCGCGACCTGCATCTGCTCGTGGACATCTGCAAAGGCCAGCAGGCGGCCCACGGTGTTGCGAAGGACGGCCGAGGTCTCCGCGTCCGGCTGCTCGGCGATCTGCAGCTCAAGCAAGCCGGCCATCATGGAGAGGTTGTTCTTCACCCGGTGGGCGATCTCGCGATTCAGGGTCTCGGCGAGTTCCGCGCGCTTGCGCTCCGCCTCCTCCACGCGCTGCCTCGCCCGCACCTGCTCCGTCACGTCCACCAGCGAGACGACCAGGTTCGTAACCACTCCGTGCTTGTCCTTGATGGGCACGATGGAGTAGTCGGTGTAGCGGATCTCCTCCTCCGGGCGGCGCGGGTCGCGCAGGGGCTGCTCATGTGCCTCCCACGGCTCTCCGCTGTCGCGCACATGTTGCAGCGCGGCCAGCCCCTTGGGGTCCTGCCAGACCTCGAACTTCGTGCGACCGAAGAGTTCCTTAGGTGACATGCCAACGAACTCCGCGTAGGCCTGGTTCACACGCGCAAAGCGGAGATCCCGGTCCAGGTAGACCATGAGCGGGCGGGCGTTGTCGAGGATCACCTCGAGCAGCCGCGCGGTTTCGGCTCGGGCGTGCTCGGCATCGAGCAGGCGTTGTTGCTGCTGCTCGCGCTGCCTCTGGTCAGTGACGTCCTCGATGGCGAGGAGGACCAGAGGCGGGCGCGGGCCCTCCGGCTCGATGCGGCGGGCGTTCAGCAGCAGTGTCCGGGATCCGGCCGTGGGTGACTGGCACTCGACCTCGAAACCGTCGAGCTGTCCGTTGTTGGGGATGATGTCGTCCAGGAGTCGGCGCAGGGCCGGGAGGTCCCACTGTCGCCCCCGGAGTTCGTAGAAGAGCTGCCCGATGGTCTCCTCTGGGGCCGCCTCGAGCATCCGGTGGAAGGAGAGGTTCGCTGACACCACCCGCAAGTCGGCGTCCAGCACCACCAAGGGCTCGCGGACGGTCGTGATGATACTCTCTGCGTAGGCGCGTGCCGCCTTAAGGGACTCCTCGATGAGCTTGAGGCGGGTCACGTCGGCCAGCGTCACCACCACCCCATCGATGCGGTCATCGGCCGTGCGGTACGGGAAGACACGCAGCGTATACCAGCGCCCGTAGCGCCCGACCACCTCCTGCTCGACGACAGACAGATTCTTGAGCACCACCTCGGCACTGCTGGCAAGGTCGGCTCCCGTGAAGTTCTGGGAGAGGTGGTGGACCGGGCGACCTATGTCCGAGGCGATGAGATTCAGCAGTCCCTCCGCGGCCGGGGTGAAGCGCCGGATGAGCAGCTCCTTGTCCAGGAAGATGGTCGCGATCTCGGTGGCCCCGAACAGGTTCAGGAGGTCGTTGTTCGTGGCGGCCAGCTCCTCCATCTTCTCGCCCAACTGGGAGTTGACTGTGGTCAGTTCCTCATTCAGGGACTGCAGCTCCTCCTTGGACGCCTCCAGCTCCTCGTTGGTGGACTGGAGCTCCTCGTTGACCGAGACGGCCTCTTCGTGGATGGCCCGCAACTGCTCGTCAGAGGCCTCGAATTCGGCGGTGGCCGCCAGCATCTCCGCGCGGCTCGCCCTGAGTTCGGCTTCGAGCTGCTCGACCAAGGCCACACTGTCCACGGCCTCTCCCGCGGCGGGGGCGGAGGCCGCTTCGGCCTCGGGCGCCTCCTGGAAGATGACGGCCAGGAGCGGGTCGGTGCCGCCGGCCGGCAGGTAGGGCGTGATCGTCACGTCCACGTGCCGCGCACCGCCCTCCGCAACGAGAGGGATTCGTGCCAGGTGCACCGCCGCGTTCCGCGCGGCCGCCTGGCGCACTCCCACACGCAGCCGTCCCGAGAGCCGCGGGCGAGCCATCGAGAAGAGATTCAGGTCGGCCCTCCCGGTGGGATGCACCAGGTACCTCTCGGACTCGCCGTAGAAAGAGACGATGCCGCCTCCGGTGTCGATGAGGACGAGGCTCGCGCCAAAGTGATCGAGCAGGATCTGCGGCGGGAGAGAGAGGAGTGCCTGCTGCTGACCATGCGTCATCTGCTCACGCACACTCATCGCCGACGTCGTCCCGAACTCGACTTCGAAGCGACCGAGGGCGTGATGGGGGACGCCGCTGCGCTGGTAGAGCCGTCCCGTTCTAGTGATCGCCCGGAAGAACTCCGTGTGGCCCAGGATGCTGTCCGACTTACCCAAGAACAAGTAGCCGCCCTCGCTCAGTGCGAACGCAAAGAGCGAGAGCACCTTGTCCTGGGCCTCGGCGCCGAAGTAGATGAGGACGTTGCGGCAGCTGATCAGGTCCAGGTTCGAGAAGGGCGGCGCGGTGAGCAGGTTCTGGGTCGTGAAGATGACCGCCTCGCGAAGCTGCTGCGTGATGCGATAGCCACCATCCACCTTGACGAAGAACCGCTCCAGGAGGTCGGCGGGCACGTCTTCGGCAATGCTCGCGGGGTATACGCCGGACCGGGCGAAGCCGAGGGTCTCCTCGTCGATGTCCGAGGCGAACACCTGGACAGGAGCGCGTCCGCCCGCGTCCGCCATCTCCTCGAAGAGCAACATGGCAATGGAGTAGGCCTCTTCCCCGGTGGCGCAGCCCGGCACCCAGACTCGGACAGCTGCCCCTTCCTCCTTCGCCTGCACCAGCGGAGCGATCACCTTCTTGCGGAGTCCGGCGAAGGCTTCCTTATCCCGGAAGAAACCGGTCACGCCGATCAGCATGTCCTTCGCCAGCCGGCTTACCTCCCTCGAGTCCGCCCGGAGGTGCTGCAAGTAGTCGGCGGGAGTGGCGACCTGGACGATGCTCATCCGCCGCTGAATTCGGCGCAGCAGCGTGCCCCGCTTGTAGCCGCTGAAGTCGCTCTTGGCCTGACGCAAGAGCAGGGCGAGGATGTCGCGGAGAGCCTGCTCGGCATCTTCTTCGCCGGCAGAGCCGACCTCCTCACCCTGGGTGCGGGCCCGCCGCACATAGGACAGGAGTGCCCCGGCCATCTCCGCCGGTGGGAGCACGTAGTCCACGAGGCCGGTGGCGATGGCGCTCTGGGGCATGGCGTCGAACTCGGCCGACGCCGGATCTTGGGCGAGGACCAGTCCGCCTGCGCCTCGGATCGCTCGGACCCCGAGGGTGCCATCCGAGCCGGTCCCGGAGAGGACAATGCCGACAGCGGCCTCTCTCAGGCCCTCGGCCAGCGAGCGGAAGAGCAGGTCGATGGGCATGCGCACGGCACGCCCCAGTGCCGGCTTTTCCAGGTGCAACCGGCCCTCGCGGAGAGTCAGAAACGCGCCCGGAGGGATGGTGTAGACACAATCGGGCTCTACCGGCAGTCCCTGCTCGGCCTCGATCACGCGCATCGCCGTCTGCTTGGCGAGCAGCTCGGCCAGGTGACTCTTCTGCTCAGGGCCCAAGTGCTGGATGATGATGAAGGCCATCCCGGTGTCGGCGGGAACGGCCGAAAGGAATGCCTTCAATGCCTCCAGGCCGCCGGCCGAGGCGCCGATGCCAACGACGGGGAAGCTGAGGTGCGGCTCAGGGGTTCCCGGCCGGATCTTCGACGCCTGCCTTGGGGGCTTGCTCTTTGGATTTCTCGTCATGCTATCTGCTCCATACGCTGGCCTCCGTCCCCCGTCAACTCCCGAGTCTGCCCCGCAGGCCAATCGCCCCATACGAGATTGGCACAAAGGGCCATCGTGCAGAAAAGGCAAGGAGGAGGAATCCGCCGGAGATCGAGAAGTCTACGCATCGCCCAGTGGGACGCCACCAGACCGATCCACGCTCAATTCTCATAGGCAGTGTACCCCGCCTAGACCTTCCCAAGCCATCGGCACCCGGAACAGCTTCTCGAGGGAGAGCCCACCGGGTTCGGTGCCGTCTAGGATGACCTCGATGATGTCGGGAGCGAGCAGCGTCAGCCTGAGCAGGCAGGCGACATAGGAGTTGTCCACGCCCAGCTCCCGCGCCAGCGCGCAAATGCTGCGATAGCGCCCCTGTTCCAGCAGCTCTCGCCAGCGATGGGCGCGGGCGATGGGCAAGGCGAGGGGCGCGTTTGTCCTGGGCTGCAGCGGGTGTGCCGGAGTCCACACCACCTGGATGACGACCGAGCAGATCCTCTTTGGCGGCGACGAAAAGCACGGATGCGGCCGGACAGATCCTCCGCTAGAGGGCCTGGAGGTGTGCGGGAGTCCGCCGTGCACGGCAGCGCGTCACGGCGCTTTCGGGAGTTGCTCCTCTGGGATCACGACCTGAGCCAGCGTCCCTCCCTGGTAGGGCTGCAACTGGAACTCCCCGCCATAGTGGCCCACCGCCAGGCTCGACACCAGGAACAGCCCCGTTGTCCCCGCCGCCGATGGGTCGAATCCCTCCGCGACGGGCTCCCCTGAGTTCCACACGGAGAGCCGCAGTGTCCCGTCCTCCGTCCCTACCGTTACCCTGACGCGGAGTGTCCCCGTCTCGTCGGGGCCGCCATACTTGAGCGCGTTGGTGATCAGCTCGTTCGCCAGGAGGGCGAGATTCGCAACCACCTGGAAGGGATAGCGGATAGGTGCTCCCTCCAGGCTGATCTCCACCTCGCCTGTGGTCAGTGCGCGGCGCGCCATGTCGGCGATTCGCCCCAGCGCCTCCACTAGCTCGATCTCCTCTGCCTGTGTGGATTGCACCTGCTCGCGCAGCGCGGCGAAGGACTGGATGCGCATGACGGCATCGCGCAGCGCGCGGGCGCTGGCGCTGTCCGGCGGCTCGCGTTGGGCCTGGAGTTGGAGCAGGCCGGCGACGATGGCCAGGTCGTTCTTCGTGCGGTCACTGACCTCCGTGGCCAGGGCTTCGGCGAGCTGCCGGCGCTGGCGTTCCTCCGTGATGTCCTCCATCGCGAGCAACACCAGGCGCGGATGCTCCTCGCCGGCCTCGATGCGCGCGGCACTCAGCACCATCACCCGGCGCCCCACCCCGGGGAACTCGTGCTCGATCTCGAAGTCCTCGAATCCCTCTCCCGTCGGGAGCACCGCCGAGAGCTTCTCGACCAGCGCGGGGACGCTCCACCTCCCGCCGCCCAACTCTGGGAGCGGTGTCCCCTCGACCTGTTCCGGAGAGAGCCGGAACACGCGGTAGAAGGCGGGATTAGCCGAAATCACCCGCAAGTCCTCCTCCAGCACCAGCAGCGGCTCACGCGCGGTCGCGACTATGCGCTCCGCATAGACCCGCGCCCGCTGGCCCTCCTGCTCGGCCTGTTTCAGCGCGGTGACATCGGCGAAGGTGATCACCACTCCCTCCACCTCCCCATCCACGGAGCGGTATCGTGCAGCTCGGGGGTGAGCACTGACGCGGACTGCTCCCTGGAGAGAACGTTCAGCTTCAGATCCAGATTGCCGCCCGCTCTGTCAGCGAGGTAGAACCCAGTTTCTTTCTGGGCCGGGCTCCCCCAGCGACTGCCTACATAGAAGGCGCCGAACCCCAGACCCGACTGACCCGGTTTCACGTCCACCGCGAAGCCGCGGCCGTAACGGTAGTAGTCCGTGAGGCGCGACAGGCCATAACTCTGGTCCCCGAGCTGCAGCCCCAGCTCTGGCGCGCTGTAGCTGAGCCAGTACTCATCCCTCAGCCCAAAGACACCCCGCTCCTGCGTGTCGGGGCCGCGGAACAGGAACGCCAACTGGCGTCTGCCCGCATCATCCAACACCCCAGCGCCAGCGAACTCGACCTGGACGGCGGCCTCCCTTCCCGAACCGTTCATACGAATGCTCACGGCAGCGGGCAGACGACGGTAGGTGTCCTCCTCCTCCACGCGCGGGATGACCTCAGTTCCGATGGTGATACTCGCAGTCAGTCTTCCTTTGGCTTCGCCCACCTCGGCTGTCAAGCTGAGGTAGCGGGTGCCCCGATGCTTTTCGCGCTTGTCGGTCCTCACTGACACCACCACGACGCTGCTGCGGCCCGGGGCCAACTCCACCTTGGCCGGCTCTACGCGTGCCAGGAGGCCGGTCTCGCCATTGACCCGCAGTCCGACCTTCAGCGTCGAGTTGCCGCGGTTCAACAACCGCACCTTCGCCTGGTAGTCGTCTCCTGCCAGTACGGTGTCCGGCTTCTCCTCGAGCAGCAGGTCGAGCTTGCCGGCAGGGAGCACAGAAACAGTCACCGAGTCGGCATCCTGGATCGCGTAGTCCCGCTGGCTGCGGACCGCGTACGTGACCGTATAGCTGGCCGCGGGCGCGCTCCTCGGCACGGCGAAGGCGATCAGGCGGACCTGGGAGATCGCCCGCGCGAGCACGAAACTGGAGGCCGGAGTGATCGGCTGCCATCCCTGGGGCAGGGAGAGCGACTCGAGGAACTCCTCTTCCTGGTCCGTGCGGCTGGTGACGCGGAAGCTGAGGGTGACGATGCCGCCCGGCGCGATCTCAGTCAGCGCCGGCGAGACGGCGCGCGCCTCCACTCCATGGCCTTTCCCCTGCGCGTGCGCCCAACCTGGCACGAGCGCCCAGAGGAGAAGGCCGAGCGCAGCGGCCCGGTTAGTCCACCTGTAGCGTGCGTCGTGTCCCGAAGACATTCTCATCCCCGTCATCGGCCACGATCAGGGCCGAGTATTCCCCCGCCGGCAGATCCGACAGGTCAGCGCGGAAGCGTCCCGAACAGCCTGGATAGAGCCGAAGACGGCCTGCCTCGAAGCGGCCCAGCGACCCGCCCTGCGCGTTGTAGACCTCCACCCACACGAGCGGCGTCAGGCTCCCCTCCCCGGTACTCTCCAGGTCCATCTGCAAGAACCGCTTCCCGTCTTTCTTCACGAGTTGCTGGTCGAGGAACCGAAGCTCGCGCTTTGCTCCCTCGCCGGTGTGGGTGACCATCTGGATGCCGTAGCGCAGGACCGTACGGACGCCGATCGCGACTCTGCCCTTCTCTGCCACCGGCGGGTCCAGAGCGCCTTCGGCCAGCGGCTCCACCATCAACATGCTCCAGTAGGTGCCGGAGAGGGCTGCATCGGCAGGCGCCTGGATGACGTAGTAGGCGGCCGAGGTCCCTCGCGGCGGAACGCTCACCTGGCGGGGTGTGAAGGTGATCC
>JBEKKD010000128.1:0-9410 GCA_050010895.1 Armatimonadota bacterium | reverse complement strand
AGGGGGAAGCTGACGTGTTCGGCCGGATGCTGCGCTGGATCGACGAGCAGACGGAACTCGTCACACTGGTCCGGGAGTTCATGGACGAGCCGCTCTTCAAGGGAGTCGGCTGGCCCCATATCTTTGGCAGCGCGGCGCTCTTTCTGTTCATCAACCAGGTCTGCACGGGCGTTCTGCTGGCCGTGTACTATGTGCCCTCGCCGGACGCGGCCTATCAGTCGGTCAGCTACATCAACTCACAGGTGCCTGTTGGCGGCCTGATTCGCGCGCTTCACCACTGGGGCGCGAGCGCGATGCTGATCATCGTCTTCGTGCATATGCTCCAGGTGTTCTTCTGGGGCGCGTACAAACGCCCGCGCCAGATTATCTGGGTGATCGGCGTGCTCCTGCTTCTGGTCACCCTCGGCCTCAGCTTCACCGGCTATCTGCTGCCGTGGGATCAGAAAGCGTACTGGGCCACCGTGGTCGGCACGCGGATAGCGGGATCTGTGCCCGTCCTCGGCAGGTACATCACCACCATTGTCCGGGGCGAAGAGGGCGTCGGCGCGCTCACTCTCACGCGCTTCTTCGGGCTGCACATCATGATCTTGCCAGCCCTGCTGGCCGGGTTCATACTCTTTCACGTCTCCCAGGTGCGCAGGAAGGGCATCACTGCGCCATGGCGGCGGGTGGGTGAGGAAGACGTAGTTCCCAGGACCGGCATCTTCTACCCCGACCAGGTGTTCAGGGACGCCGTGATCGCGCTCGCGCTGCTCGCGCTTCTGTTCCTGTTCTCGCTGCACGAGAAGGCGCCGCTCGAGACCATCGCCAACCCGGCAAGCACCGGCTACACCCCGCGGCCGGAATGGTACTTCTTGCCCAATTTCGAGCTGCTCAAGCACTTCCCGGCCTCGTGGGGGCAGTGGGGTGAATTCGTCGGTGCCATGGTGGTCCCCGCGTTCGTGGTGCTGGTGCTCCTCGTTCTTCCCTACGTGGATCGCAACCCCGAGCGAGTGCCCCGGCGGCGGCCGCTCGTGACCTTCGCAGCGGTGGCGGCGCTCACCGGGCTGTTCTACCTCGGTGTCCAGGGCGCGAAGAGCGGCCCGCGCCCGGTCACGCTCTCTCTGCAGCAGGCCAGGGGTGAGAAGGTTTTTCTCGACCTGCGCTGCCAGTCATGTCACGGCATCAACGGCGGTGGCGGCATGGAGGGCGTCGACCTCGCCCAGAGCGGCCCACGCACCCCGGAAATGGTGACTAGGAAGCTGCGCAATCCGACCTACAACAACCCGCGATCGGTCATGCCGCCGGCGCCCTCAAGCCTGAGCCAGCTCGATTTCGACAATCTGGTCGCGTTCGTCTCGTCGATAGACAACCGGTACCACATGCCCAGCGAGGTGGCGGCGGTCGCGCCGAACAAGCCTCCGTCGCACTACGAGGGCAACTGGTTCGCCAATCACAAGTACGAGGTGCGCAAGGATCCGACGGTCTGCGCGCAGTGCCACAAACCGACGTTCTGTCAGAGCTGCCACCGAAACCGGCTGCCTGACTCACACCTCGATGGCTGGCTGAAAGCGCACGCGGGCGCGTCCCGCGACCGGCCCGAGTTCTGCCTGGTCTGCCACGATCAGAGCTTCTGCAACACCTGCCACAGCAAACTCAAGCATGGCAGTGATTGGATCAACCGCCATGCTCAGGTTGCCACGGCCGATCGAAGCGCCTGCCTCCAGTGCCACAAGGAGGACTACTGCACGACCTGCCACGGCGGGGCGACGCCGGTCACTCACAAGCAGTCGGATTGGCTTCACCACCACGATGGGGCGGCGAAGGACTGCAGCGTCTGTCATACTGCGAGCTTCTGCTCCGCATGCCATGAAGGGGCGAAACCGCGCAGCCACGCCAGCAAGGACTGGGTACACTCACACCAACAGGCGAACACGACGGAGTGCGCGGTCTGCCACAGTCCGAGCTTCTGCAGCGACTGCCATCACGGCGCGAAGCCGAGGTCGCATGACGCGACGTGGGTTTCACGACATGGGAAGGTGGCGAAGCCCAGCGTCGTTTCGTGTCAGACCTGCCATGCGTCGAAGTTCTGTCTCGATTGCCACGGCGGGGTGGGAATGCCGCATCCGAAGGACTGGGTGGTTTCGCATAAAGACAAGGCGAGCTTCGCCAACGGGTCGGCATGCTATCGCTGCCACGATTACAAGAAATACTGCTCGCAATGCCACGGGGATACGCCTCCCGCCCAGGCAGGCACGGGCGGCTAGGACGGCCACGACCATCGCGAGAGGAACCGCGTAAAGTAGAGCATGAGTGCTAACATACCCGTGGCTCCCGGCGCGTCTCACCCCGCAGGGCATCCCGTCGCCGACGTGAGCCACATGGGCGAGCTTCGTCCCTCGCTCGTCTCGTGGAACATCACGCGTCAGTGCAATCTCACCTGCGCGCACTGCTATCGGGACGCGCGTGAGCGCCCCGACCCGCAAGAGCTGACCACGGCCGAAGGTGTGAAGCTCATCGGTGAGATCGCCGAGGCGGGGTTCCGCGTCCTGATCCTTTCCGGCGGCGAACCGCTGATACGCGCCGATCTCTACGATCTCATCTCCGCTGCCAAGGGAAGCGGGCTCCGCCCGGTGCTCGGGTCCAACGGCACGCTCGTCACCGAGAGCGCGGCGGCGCGGCTGCGCGACGCGGGGCTCGCGCGTGCCGGGATCTCTCTGGACAGCGCCGACAGCGAATATCACAACGCGCTGCGCGGATCGCCGACGGCGTGGCAGGACGCGGTGGCAGGCATGAAGGCCTGCCGCGCAGTCGGTCTGCCATTCCAGATCAACACCACCGTGACGCGCCAGAACCAGGACCAGGTGCTGGCGATCACGGACGCGGCCATCGAGCTGGGAGCTTGCGGTCACCACGTTTTCTTCCTCGTGCCGACCGGCCGCGGCAAAGACATCGCCGATGACATGGTGCAGGCCGCGCTCTACGAAGAGCTGCTCGAGGCGCTGCTGCTGAAGCAGAAAAAGATAGGGATCGAGATCAAGCCCACCTGCGCGCCTCAGTTCGTGCGCATCGCGGAGCGCGTCGGACTGCAGACGCGTTTCTCCATGGGCTGCCTGGCGGCGCGCACGTACTGCGTGATCACGCCGACGGGTGAGGTGCAGCCGTGCCCGTACCTGCCGATCGCGGCGGGCAACGTGCACGACGAGTCCTTCGCGTCGATCTGGAGGAACGCTGCAGTCCTCAGATCGTTCCGGGAGAAGCCGCTGGAGGGCTACTGCGGCACGTGCCGATGGGGCCAGCGGTGCTTCGGCTGCCGAGCGAGGGCGTACTGGGCGAGCGGAGGCAACTACATGGCCGAAGACCCGTGGTGCATGTTCGTCGATCGCGCCGCGGCCAGGAGGAGTCGAAGTTGATCGGATTTACCAAGCTGTTATGCGGGCGAGCTACCGTCTCGCAGGCCCTGCGCCAGTCGCAGGGCGCGGAGAAGCGCGAGGCAAGCATGCTGCAGTTCACGACATCGGACCGCCCGCTGGTCGTCTGGAATATGTCGCTGCGCTGCAACCTGCGCTGCGTCCACTGCTACAACGAGTCGGGCGTCGGAGAGACCGAGTCCGAGCTGACGACGGCGGAGGCGGAGCGCTTCATAGATGACCTGGCTGAGATGGCGGTGCCCGTGTTGCTCTTCTCCGGTGGAGAGCCCCTGCTGAGGGATGACATCTTTCATCTCGGGTCATATGCGTCCTCCAAGGGCCTGAGGCCGGTGGTCTCCACCAACGGGACTCTGATCACCGTCGAGGTCGCGAACAAGCTGGCGGACGCGCAATTCCAGTACGTGGGCATTTCCATCGACGGCCTCGAGCTAACGCACGACCGGCTTCGCCGGCGGCAGGGCGCGTATCGGGCCGCGTGGGAGGGGCTGCGGGCCGCGCGCGAGCGCGGCCTTCGCACCGGCGTCCGCTTCACCGTGTCGAAGGAGAACCTCGACGACCTCCCGGGCGTGCTCGGTAAGGCGGTCGAGGAGCAGGTGAACCGTTTCTGCCTCTATCACCTCGTCTACGCGGGGCGTGGAACGCAGATGGTGGACAGCGACCTCTCGAACGCGGAGCGGCGGCAGATGATCGAGTGGCTGGCTCAGCGCACCGAGGAACTGCACGGTCAGGGCCGCGATCTGGAGATACTCACCACCGACAATCACGCCGACGGCATCTACCTCTACCATCGCATTCGGCAGCGCGACCCGGCGCGAGCGGAGGAAGTGCTCGAACTGCTCGCCATGCACGGCGGCTGCTCGGCCGGTCGCAAGTTCGCGAATGTCGATGCCCGCGGCGAGGTCCACGCCTGCCAGTTCTGGGGCCACGTCTCCCTCGGTAATGTCAGGCAGAGGCCGTTCTCTGAGATCTGGCCTGACACCAGCAACCCGCTGCTCGCCAGGCTCAAAGAGAACCAATCCCACGTGACCGGCCGCTGCGCCGCGTGCCACTACAAGACCTATTGCGGCGGCTGCCGCATCCGCGCGGAAGTGCGATTTGGCGACACCTGGCGCGAGGACCCGGCCTGCTATCTCACTGACGAAGAAGTCGGCATCGCCCGCGATGCGGCGCTGGAGATGACCTGATCGGGTGCAGAGCCCACACGAAGCGGCTGCAGGCGAGGCAGGACCCGGTCCGGGAACTGCTGAAGGGCCGCGCCCCGGATCTCGACGAGATACTGGGCCTATTCCCCCGCACCACCGGCCCAGCCGCCTTCGACGCCAAGACCATCACCGGCAACATTGAGCGGCTCGAGACGCAACCGGCCGTGGACACGGGCCACCCCTTCCTCGACCTATCGGTCAAGACCGGCCTGGCATTCGTCGATGCCACCTTCCAGGGGGATCACCCGAAATATGGTCACGGCGAATATGGCGGAGCCTGGCACGACGGCTTTCCTCCCATCATCATCGCAGCAGTGGACGCGCTCTCGGCCTGGGGCATCAACCAGCGCGCGGCGGAGCTGTTCCGCTACTGGCTTCTTCATTTCGTGCGCGAGGACGGAACCATCAACTACTACGGCCCCTCGATCAGCGAATACGGCCAACTACTGCACACCGCCGCACTGCTGACCGAGAGGGCGGGCCCACAGGGCTGGCTCCAGGAGGGGTTCACTGCTCTGGAGCGATTGGCAAATCATCTGCTGCGACTGCGCCGGACGGCCGAGGAGGGCGATGGACTGATCGCCGGCTCGCCCGAAGCCGACACCAGGGAATACGTCGCGAAGTACTTCCACAATAACGCCTGGGCGGCAAAGGGATTGCGACGCTGGGCGCAGTTGTGCGAGCAGGTTGGGCGAGAGCCGGCGACACCGACTGCCGTCTTCGCGGGCGCGGCCGAGGGGTTGGCGGGCGACACCCTCGCGGCGATCGCGCGGACATGGCCCAGAGATCCCGACGACTGGTGGCTTCCCCCGATGGTCGAGCCGGCCGACCCGCCCGAGTCGCTCACGGCGACCACGCTGGCCGATTATACGAACTATCGCTACTGGCCGGAACTGCTCTCCAGCGGCCTGCTGCCAGCAGACATGGCGAACCGCGTGGTGGATGCCCGTCTCTCAGGGGGCGGCCAGTTCTGCGGGATGACCCGGTTCGAAGATCACATGGATGACTGGCCCTTGGCCGATTACCTGTATGGAGTCTGGTCGCTGGGGCGGCGCGAAGACTTCCTGCTCAGTCTCTACGGTCACGTCTCCTATCACCAGGCCGAGGGCCACCTCACTGCCTACGAGCAGGTCTCCTTCCCTCCCGGCAAGCCCGAGGCGTCGTTCTGTCTTCCGTCGCAATTGGTAGCGGCACGCGCGGCGCGGTTGCTGGTGAGCTGAGCAACACGCCGAGGGGCAGGCCCGGCCGGGCGCGACTGGACACGCCCTATCTTCCATCATCGCGTTGTGGTAATATCCCCGTCCTGAGGACCCCCCGGGTGAAGCATCTCTACTGCATCATCGCCAATTCGCGTGACGGCCGAATCCTACTGCGCTCCGGCGCGGGCGGCTGCGAACTGCCGCGTTTCGATATCCGTGATCCAGGATCAGCCGACACGTGGGATACGAGCGCCCTCCGCGACATTGCGGCTGGGCATATCGGCATGGACGTCTGTCCCGTCTACGCGATGGAGGTGACTGCGTCTGGTGATTCGCCGCTGCTTGCCGCGTTCGAGTGCCGCAGCGACGAAGTCAGAGCTTCGGGGTGGAAGTGGGCTGGCCCGGACGAGGCGCGCTCACATCTCATGGATGCGCTGGAATTGTCGCTGGTGGATGGTCATCTCGCCAGCCAGAAGCTCTGCATTGACAGCGGCATCGTGCCCTGGCTCCGAACCGGCTGGCTGCCCGAAATCGAGACGTGGACCCGGGACCAACTCGATGAGCGCGGAATCGCTCTCACATCGGGCCCAGAGCCTGTTACGAGCCGATTCGTCGGCCGGGTCCTACAGATGGAGACGAGTATCGGACGCGTGTACCTGAAGGCCACCCCTCACGTATGGTGCCGAGAAGTCGCGATCACGCAGGAGCTCGCCGCATGGCAGCCGCGGCACATAAGGCCCCCGCTCGCCGCCGACCCGATCCGAGGGTGGATGCTGACCACTGAGGTCAACGGGCCGACGCTTGCCGAGGTGACCGACCTCGACGTGTGGGAAGAGGCAGTGCGTGTCTACGCCCGCATCCAGAGAGCATCCATACCGGTCATAGAAAGTGGATCTCTGCTCTCCCTCTTCGACTGGCGTCCCGAGCGTTTGCCGGCCGGCATCGATAGGATGATGGCGGAACTCGACTGGCTCGAGAACGGCTACGAGGACGCGCTCTCTGCGGCCGAAATCAAGCGGCTGCGTAGCGGCGCGCCTCGGTTCAAGGATATGTGCCTGCAAGTGGCCGGCTCCGGGATCCCGCCCGCGCTGGAGCACCAGGATCTCCATCCCGGCAACGTGCGGATTGTCGATGGCGCGCCGGTGTATCTTGACTGGGCATGGAGTTCCATCACCCACCCGTTTCTGTCGCTGAGTCTGTTCGTGTCGCCGAATAGGCTGCCGGACAAGCACCCATCCGCTCACGCGAGACTCGTCAGTGCCTACTTCAGGGAGTGGCAGGACTACGGCACGGTGGCCGATCTGGAGGTGGTATCGTGCCTCGTTCACACCTGGAGCGTGATACAGTATGCGGTCACTGACGCCGACTGGCTCAGATCGTACTTCGAGAGGCTGCCGCCCGGCCCATTTCCGAGGCACTGGTACATCGAATGGGTCATCCAGATGCGGCAGTACTACAGGGCGAAGTGCTTGAGACGGATGTTGAGGCTGCTCAGTTCGTGAACGAAGTCGAGCCAATCGCTGCCACCTCTACGGCCCCTCTGTCAGGCCCAGGAATCTCCACCCATTCACCCGCGCCAGCGGCGCGAGGTCGGATGCGGTTACTCCGGGGGTGAGCGCAAGGTGGTGCGTGCCGCCGGCATCACTGTAGCGCTCCAGAAAGCCCGACAGGTCGCGGCGCGGAGGGATGATCCAGAAGTGCGGGCTGGTCGAGAGCGCGGGCACGAGGCCCGTGTCATCGATCTCGACGTCGGTGGCGATCAGCGTCATGCTCTCGTGCGGGCCGGGCGCGAGGTTGGCGAGCGCAGCAGGCCCCGGCTTCAGCGGGAAGATCAGCACCGCGGGGTTGTCGGCCGGCCCGTAGGCGTAGTCTTTCTCGACGAGCCGCGGCCGGCCCTGCGCGAGCGCGGGGTTGCATTCACCCATGTGGCTCATAAAGACGCGGCCGCCTTCCCAGTCCGGGCAGAACATCTCCGTGAACGTCGTCGGGCCGTAGCAGCGGTTCAGCGCCGCCACCAGCGATGCCGTGAGCATATCTCCCTCGCCTGCGTACCCCATCCCTCGCGCCATCGCCTTGCTCGCCTCCAAGAACGGGACCGTGGGCGTTCCGAGGCTGCGATCGAAGGATGCGAAGTTGAAGGAGAAGGCGTCCGCGCCGATCTCTTCCAGCGCGCGGCGCAGGCCAAGCCCCGTGCGGTTGGATCGGCTCAGACACGCCTCCGGGCATGGCGAGCAGTCGAAGGCTTCGGCATCAGACCTGCGCTCGGACGCGAGTTCGGCGTCAGTGACCCTTGCGACGCGGTCGCCGATCCGCGGGATATCGAGCACCATGACCGTGGGACCGACGACTCTCCGCAGGACATCGTCCGCCACTGAGAAGTCGCCCATTCCAGGAAAGACGTCACCGATCAGCGCGACGCGCATGCGGCGAAGCAGGTGTCGCGCGTGAGCCGCCCGCGCCCAGAGCGCGATCCTCGCCGACGCGCCGGCATCGCCGAACGCGCCTGCAATGACCTCGAACGCCCGCCCCTCCCTCAGCAGCACGTTCGCCAGGTCTTGCACGCCGTGTATCCCGTGGTTCTCCATCACGTCCTGGACCGTCGCCCCGGCGCCGAAACCTGCGCGCGGCGTCGTGTCCCACAGCAGCAATGGCAGTTGGGTGTCGATGAGCGCGGGCGCGATCTCCAGCGACGGCGCGTAGGCGAGATAGAGGCAGATGATCCCGTGCACGCCCTGCTTCTCAGCTTCTGCCATCGCGTGGGTGGTCTGGGCCAGCGTCCGGCAGACCGGCAGCGTGACCACCTCCAGACCCGACGCGCGCAGCGCCGCCTCTGCGGACGCGACGAAGACCATTTGCCGCGGGAGCAGGTCCGGAGCCGCGCGGTCGTACAGCTCGAGGTAGGCCGGCAGCAGGGCGAGGCGAAGCGTCTCTCGAGCGGCCATCAGCGGACTCTTTCCTTGGTCTGGCTCACCAGGCGCTGCGCGTTGTCAAGAAAGATCGCGTTCAGCTCAGTCTGTGTCAGCCCGGCTGCATCGGCGCCGCGTATCAGCGCGCGAACGATCTCGTAGGCGAAGAGCGTGCACCGCACCTCGTACGCGCCCGGCTCGACGTGAACCGACCAGCGATGCGGGCGCTTTGTGAAGAAGTGCCGCTGCCCGTTCACCGAGATCAGCTTGCCCTTCTCCTGCGCGATGGGCAGGTCGAGACCGAACATGATGCGCTCGCGCGGGAACACCGTCAGCGCGTACGCGATCACTTCTGTGTCCTGCACCATCGAGCAGTCAGCCCACAGGTTCGGCAGATCGGCGATCGCGCTCAGGCTCTGCATCGCCTCCGGGAAGTAGCTTCGGCCCAGGTGGGCGAGCACGAAGCGCGCGTTGGGCGCGGCCGCGCAGACGCGGCGCAGACCGTCGATGTTCCTGGGATCGTTCAGTCGCCCGGTGCGCGGGATGTGGGTCATCACGATCAGGCCGCGCTCGTCCGCCACTCGCAGCATCGCAGGCGAGATCATGTCAGCCAACTCGACGCCGTCGAGGTGGTCGGCCGCGAGGAACCAGTAGGGCTTGAACCCCAGGTGGCCCGCCACCAGTTGACGCTCC
>JBEKKD010000127.1:0-9498 GCA_050010895.1 Armatimonadota bacterium | reverse complement strand
GGGGAGGCAGTCGTAGTAGAGCCGCCACATAATCCCGGCCTCCTCGCGCCTAGGAGTGGTGTCGAGTTGCTGATAATTGTGGTACGCTGGGCCGTTGAACCGCCGCCAGTACACGCTTCGGCCATTCTCGGCAACGTACAGCTCCGCAAGCACCAGTCCCGCCCCGCCCGTATCAACGAAGTAGAGAGTCTCGCGTAGGCAGAGCATACTCCCGGCAGGCACCGAGACTTCGAAGCACCCGTCGACGGCATAGTAGTGAACCTGGCCCTCCCCGCGTCGTTTCGGTCCGCGACCGATCACTTCGTGGCCAGTCCACGAATGACCCAGCTGCAAACGGAGCGGGTCCGGCGAGGTGTCAATCACCTCGACCTTGCCGTGGACCTCGGACTCGCGGCTTTCAGAGAGCACGTGGCGCAGAACCTCGCCCGACTTCACGAGGAGTGACCGGCCGATGGAATCCTCCTCTTCGGGGTAGATGTAGTGGTCCAGGACCTCGAGGCAGTCGAACCCATCGTACTCCACAATGCCGCGCACCTTGCTGTCGCAGACATTGGTGAGCAGGCGCTCTGGCCAGTCGTAGAAGGCCCACTTGGTCTCGGCACCGATCTCCAGAGGGACGAATCCCCCTCCCGCGTCCACCCGCAGCACTTCCTTCAACGGCGCGTCAGGCTGTGGTGTCACCGTCACATCCGGCTCTGTCATCGGGAACGGATGCTGAGTCATTGTTCGCCCTCCTTTTCATCACTTCTGCCCAGCCGCGTCCAGCCCAGCCGGTGCAGTTCGCGGCGAAGCTTACCGCGGGCGCGGGATAGGCGGGATTTGGTCGTACCCAGGGGCTCCTCGAATGCAGCGGCGATGTCGGCAAGCGGCCAGCCGATCACGTGATGCGCCTCCACTGTCAGCCGCTCGCGCTTGCTCAGTTGCGAGAGTGCGTCCGCCAATGTCTGGCTGTTCACAACATCCTGGGCATGGTCGGGGGCCGCTGGCTCCATGTACTCGGCCGGTCCCATCCGAGTCTGCCTGCGACGGCTGTGCGACCGCCCCACATTCAGGGCAATCGCCCGCACCCAAGGCCCGAACGCCTCAGGGTCCCGGAGGCCTTCCCGCTTGCGCCAGGCGATCAGGACCACATCCTGGCAGATGTCCGCTACCTCCGGCCCTGGGTCGAAGCGCCTGGCGATGCCCACGATGAGCGGCCAGCTTTCGCGCACCAGCTTATCGAACTGCTCGCGGTCCATCGAAGCAGCCTTCCCAGAGTATGTATGTCATGGGGCTGCCAAAAGGTTGCAGGGCACAGGGAGAGTTCGGATGCAGTTCGCGAATCGCGGCTGAGCGGTGAGACTCACATCGGCAGAGCGAACGCCCTTGTAACGTACACAGCCATTTGGTCTCTCGTGCAGACGCGCTCGGGGTGGTACAGACCATCGGGATAGCCGGACGCGATCCCTTTGGAATCGACGTACTCAACGTACTTATAGGACCAGAAATCCGGCGGCACATCGCTAAAGCTGGGGGTCGCTGGAGGCTGGTACCCGCCGAGGCTCATGGCTTCGCTCGGGATCATTGTCGCGCGGGCGACGAACACTGCCATCTGCCCCCGGTCGACTGCGGCTGCGGGCTGGTACGTTCCATCCGGATATCCCTCGACCACGCAGCGCTCCTTCGCAAACTCCACGTATCGGAAGGCCCAGGAATCGGCGGGTACGTCGGGGAACGAGGCCTCGGCGGGGCCGGTGGGCACGTTCGCGTCGCCTCCGGTCATCGCGCGCGCCAGGTAAACAGCCATCTGATCGCGGCTAACCGGCTGGTCGGGATGGTACGTGTAATCCCCATAGCCAGACACGATCCCAGCCGCCTTCGCTGCTTCGATGGCCCCTATCGCCCAGTGATCTGCCGGCACGTCCATGAACGATGTCACGCTGATCGTCGCACTCACGACCGGCCCGAACCGGCCCACCCCGCCCTGCTGGCACATCTGCCAGGATGTGTCGTAGTAACCCCATCGCGTGGGCGCCATCAGTGACGCGGTGAGGGTCACGGATCCACCCAGACCTGGTCCATCAGGTGCTGGCAGGTTGACGTGGTCGGGATTCTCCGCGATAGGATGGTCCGAGGAGAGCCGGATGAGCCGGTATCCTCCGCCGCGCGTCCATGTTGGCTGACCGGTGTTCCGGAGCGTCACGGAGAACCCCAGCGGCCGCCCGCAGATCGCCGCCGCGGGCATGTCTGTCGCGACCAGCTCGGCCGACGCCGGGGCCTCGCCAAGAGCGAAATCGATGCCGGCGGCGTCGCATCCCGGCAAGACATCAACTCCTTCCCAGACCCCGGCATCGCCACCCGTTCCCGCCGTGACCAGATAGCGCCCGGATGGGATGTTCTCGATCCGGAACGCGCCGGCGGGCCACAGCGTTGTCGTAGTGACAGCAGGGCCTCCGGCCTCCGGAGTCGCCGTCACCGACGCCCCGATCACCGGCGCGCCCTGGGCCAGAACTCGTCCCATGATGCCGCCGAGACTTCCAACAGGCGGCTGCTCTCCCATAAGCAGCCGCGCGAGCGAGACTGCGCCGTATCCCGATCTGGCCTCCCAAGTTGTGGTACCGGGCGGCCGCAGCGCGCTCTGCTGGAGAGCGCGCCATACCAGTCCGCCCTCGTCACCCGTCCGGGGAGCGAGGGATCTTGCGCCGGCATAGAGCGCGGCCGCGCCGGCCGCGTGCGCCGCCGCTTGTGACGTTCCTGCCAGCCACCCGTACGCGGGCGTAGTCAGGTCAGTGCGGAGCGTGCATGCGTATGTCGGCAGCGTTGAGTACACTCCAGTCACGTCATCGCCTCCGGGAGCGCTCACCGCGGCGCCAGCCGTGCTGGAATACGCCGCGATTGCCCCGTCGCTCGTAGAGGCAGTGACCGCGAATACATGAGGGCACGCAGCAGGGAATATCGCCCTGTCGTCGCCTGTGTTCCCGGCAGGGGCGACGAGCAGGCATCCGCGCTCCCACGCGTAGTCGATCGCAGACTGCAGCGTCTGTGACCAGGTTTCGCCGGCCATGCCAACCAAGATCACCGCCGCGCCCTGGTCTGCGGCATAGATGATCGCCTGGGCGATATCTGCATGAGTGGCCACCCCGTTCGCGCCGGTGACTTTCAGCGGAAGGAGCCTCGCGGGATAGGCGATGCCGGCCATCCCGCCGCCCGCCGTGGCGCCGTTGTCGGCCGCCGCGGCGACGATGCCGGCCAGATGCGTGCCTTCGCCATGTTCATCACGCGCGCCGCTGGACGGCGCAGTCATCTGGTCCGAGAGAAACGTGCGCGCAAGGGAGAGCAGCAGTTGCCCCCCCTCACCGACATCGGCGCCGGACGCTCCTGCATTCATGAAGTCGGGGTGTCCCTCGTCCACGCCGGTGTTGATCACGGCGACAATCGGGGAGTCGGTGGGCCGATCGGCGCCGCCGAAGTAGTGGCCCGGGTATGTACCCCACGCCTGGAGAGCGTCCATAGTCTGCACCGGCCATTCCAGCCACAGACCATTGGCCAGGAGATCGTGACAGCTCGGATCATTGGGCGCGGGCAGTGCACCCGACGCTGCCTCGCACATGGGCTCAGACGATTCCACGACGGCGGGGGTTTGGCCATATAGGCGGCTCCGCGCGGCTGCGCGGCCGGTGCTGCTCCAGGAGTGAAGAAAGGCGGCGATCAGGAGCCCAGTGACGATTCCCCTCCTCGCCCACGGGGACATGGCAATCTACGATTCGGCGCTTCCTAGCTGAATCCTCTAGTGACTTTCGCCCAAAGAAGTAAGGGCGAAAGTCATCAGAAGACCAGCGCATATCTGAAAGAAGACGTTCGCCCAATGTTACTTTGTTGGGCGAACGTCCGTAGTGCCCTCTCAGGTCAGCTGATTACCCCCTTGTGGCCTTCGAACAACGGGTTCGCGTCGAGGTAGATGCGGATCAGGTTCATCACCTGCTCATAGGCTCGGAAGAACCGCGACAGCTTCTCGAAGACGACAGCTTCCCCGGCTCCCGACTCACGACTGATCTCGGCTGCCCGGCGGTACGCGCGCCGGCCGGCTTCTTCATAATACTCGCCCGGGTCGCGGAAGGGCACTATGAGGTCACCGAGTTGGACCATGACAGAATCCCTGCGCCGCCAGTCTCGGCTCAGCCGCCGCAGGCTCTCCGGGAAGAGACCGAGGATGAAGAGGGTGTAATCACCGACGTGTCGCTGAACGGTGAGCGCCCGGATCTCGGGGGAGATACCCCCGGCCTCGCCTTCGATCAGCATTTCGGCAACATCGGCCAGCGGCCTGCCCCGCGCGTCTCTGAGGCGGTAGAGCTGGTCCACGTGCAGGAAGCGCGTCAGCAGCTCTTCCGATAGGTATGACCTCAGACGACTGTCCCGCGCTTCCGGCTCGGGAAACTGCCCGTGCTGGAATGCCCATCCCGAGGCCTCGCGGAAGAGTTCTCGCAGCGGATGCTCGTCTGGTATCTGCGCTCCCAACGCTCTCGCCACCTCACAAACACAACAGGACGGGCTGCCCCGCCCTGCAGCGATCCCCAGTATGAACTAGACGACCTCGGCGGCGAACTCCAGTCGTCGCTACGCCGCCGCCATCAGCTTCCGAATGCTCTTGCCGATCTTGCGCTTGGCGCGCTGCAGCGCGTTGTCAATCGACTTGACTCGCCGATGCAGCTCCTGCGCGATCTCTTGGTACGACTTGCCCTCCAGGTGGCCTCGCAACACTGCGGACTCGAGATCGCTCAGATCTCTCTTGATCCGATGACGCAAATCATCTGAAAACTGCTGGGTGATCACCAATTGCTCGGGATCCTGCTTGTCAGATTCGGCCAGGGTGTCGAGGAGTGTCCGGTCTGAATCTGATTCGAAAAGGCTGGCATGCAATGATACGTAGGAATTGAGCGGTATATGCTTCTGCCTGGTCGCGGCTTTGATCGCGGTGAAGATCTGGCGGCTGATACAGAGCTCGGCGAACGCCCGGAATGGGAGCAACTTATCGTTGCGGAAATCCCGAATGGCCTTGAAGAGGCCGATCATCCCCTCTTGCACGATATCCTCGTGATCAGCGCCAATGAGGAAATAAGAGCGAGCTTTGCCCTCGACGATGCTGCGATACTTGGTAAGGAGATGCTCGGTGGCCCTGATGCTGCCGCCTTTGGCGTATCGTACCACCTCTTCGTCCATCATGCCATGGAAGCTCATGGACATGTCCTGCATGCCAGTATCAGGCATTAGATGCCGCCTCCACCCTTGTAGTCACACTGCCAATGCACTACGGTTCGGAAGGGTCAGAATCCTGAGAGAATATCGGCCGATAGGCACCTCCCGTGCCAGGTGGTTCACTGCAGCTTCCCCTGATCCAACACAGAACCGGGCGGCTTCTCGACTGCCCGGATGCACCTATTATAGGGAAACCGGAAGGGGGCGTCAATAGTGGATTCACAGGCGCGCTGGGCGATAAATTGTGCAATTCTCCACACTTTTTGGATTTCTCTCTCGTTACGCAGTACCGCCGTCGCAGGAGGAATGCTTCCCTCCGCAAGGCCTGTTCGCTATCTCCGCCTCCACGTCGTCCCCGGGGGCCGGTCCTCAAGCAGTATTCCCAATTCCGACAGACGTGAGCGGATTCCATCGGCCAACTCGTACTGACCGACCTGCCGCGCCCTCTGCCGGACCTTGATCAGCAGCTCGATCAGGTCCGCGGCCAGGCCCCGTTCCACGGGCGCCTGTTCGAGGCTCAGCCCCAACGAACCCACCAGTCGTCCCAACGTCTCTCGCGTGTCAGACAGCGCCTGCTTCCCCGCCTCCGATGCCCCGAAACGGACGCCGGCTCGCGCCCCGACCTGGTTCACCACGCCCACCAGCCCGTGCAGCGACGCCAGCGCGCGAGGAGTGCTGAAATCGTCATCCATCGCCTCTTCGAAGTCACCTTCCGTCCGAGGCCGCGCCTCCGCAAGCTCTGCCAGATCCTCCCCCCCTGCCTGCGTCTCTGTGGCGAGCAGCCGATCGAGGGTCTGTTGGCCGATCCGCAGGCGCTCGAGAGCGCTCTGCGCCTGCTCCAATTCGGTTTCGCGGAAAACGATGTCGCTGGTGTAGTGAGCGGCGATGCAATAGTAGCGGAGCGCCGCTCCGCCGACACGATTGAGCGCGCCCCGAAGATCGACTACATTCCCGAGCGACTTGCTCATCTTGTCCCTGTCCCCGGGCGCTGCGACCATCTGAACCATTCCGTTGTGCATCCAGATACGCGCGAATGGTGTGCCTGCGGCCTCTGATTGCGCGATCTCGTTCTCATGGTGCGGGAAGACAAGATCCGATCCGCCGCCGTGGATGTCGAACCCGCCGCCCAGGTACTCGCGGCTCATCGCGGAGCATTCGATGTGCCAGCCGGGCCGCCCCGGGCCCCATGGACTCTCCCAACTCGGTTCGCCGGGCTTCTCCGCTTTCCAGAGGAAGAAGTCCCGCGGGTCTCGCTTCCGTGTGTCTTCCTCCACCCGTGCGCCGGTGATCTGCGAATCGAGGTCGCGATGCGACAGCTTTCCGTAACCGCGAAAGCTCGGTACGGAGAAGGCGACGTCACCGTCGATGGGATAGGCGTGCCCCGAGTCCACCAGCGCCTGTATGAGCGAGACGATCTGCGGGATGTGCTCACTGGCCCTCGGCATGAAGGTCGGCGGAATCACCGCGAGCTGCCGGAGTTCCTCGAGATAGCTATCCGTGTACCGATCAGCGACTTCGCGCCAGGTCGTTCTCTCGCGCTGAGAGGCGGCGATGATCCTGTCTTCGACATCGGTGATGTTGTAGACGTAGGCCACCTCGTAGCCGCGGAACGTCACCCACCGCCTCACCACGTCGAAGACGACCGCGGACCGGGCGTGTCCGATATGAGCAGGAGCATACGGCGTCACGCCGCAGACGTACATCGCCACCTTGCCCGGCTCCCGCGGCACGAGCTCCTGTTTCTGGCGCGCGAGCGTGTTGTAGATCTGGATCGCCATGTCGTTCCTTGTTCGGAAACGCTGTGTCAGCCATCTCGGCTGCGAAGGCGCGCTTCGACCGAACCTGTGCGGAGCGTGAGGCTCAGGCCCCGCCCGCGGCTCGCTCGGAACCGCTCATGAGCGGCGCCGCGGAGCCGTTCTCCAGCATCTCGGTGAGCCGCCGCTCCAGTTCCTCGAAGCGAGCGTTGACCTCCGCCATGCACTGCGCGCAGGGATCGGCGACGGCGCCCCCGGAGATCGCCTGCGCTCGCACCAGCAGACCCTTGTTTCTCACTATCTTCGCCGGAACGCCTACCGCTGTGGCGTCCGCCGGGACCGGCTGCAGCACCACCGCGCCGGCGCCGATAAGAGAGTTGTCGCCAATGGTGATCGAGCCCAGGATGCTCGCGCCGACTCCTACAACCACCCTGTTCCCGAGAGTCGGGTGGCGCTTCCCTCGCTCCTTGCCGGTCCCGCCGAGTGTCACGCCCTGATACAGCGTGCAGTTCTCTCCGATTTCGGCGGTCTCCCCGATGACCGTCCCCATCCCGTGGTCGATGAAGAGACCGCTGGCTATCCTGGCCCCCGGGTGGATCTCTATGCCGGTCAGGAACCGATTCACCTGCGACAGCCAGCGGGCTGCCAGCCGCAGCTTGTTCTGCCAGAGCCAGTGCGCGAACCGGTGCAGAATCAGCGCGTGAATGCCTGGATAGAGGAGCAGGACCTCTATCCAGCTTCGCGCAGCGGGGTCGCGCTCCAATGCGGCTTGAAGGTCTCCACGCAGTCGCCGAAACATGACATCTCCATGCCGGGATCGGACTCACCGCCAGTATATCGGCGCCTGAATGGCCGTGTCAAGGCGAGACGACAGCCAGCGCGCGGGAAGGACCCGTCCGTTCGTTGACGAACAGTTAGACCTTTCCGCATGGTGACACAATGTCTCTGAAGTACAAGGCCCCACGAGGAACCCAGGACATCCTCCCGCAGACCTCATGGCGTTGGCAGCGCCTCGAGGCCGCCTTTCGCGATTCCTGCCGCCGATTCGGCTATCAGGAAATCCGCGCCCCTACCTTCGAGGAGACCGAGCTCTTCACTCGCGGCGTCGGAGAAGGCACCGAGCTGGTCAGCAAGCAGATGTACACTTTCGAGGACAAAGGGGGGCGGAGCCTGACGCTGCGGGCGGAAGGAACGGCGCCGGTTGTGCGGGCGTACCTCGAGCACAATCTCGGCGCGGCCGGAGGCGTGCAGAAGCTCTATTACGTCGCCCCGATCTTCCGCTACGAGCGTCCCCAGGCCGGGCGCCTCCGCCAGCACCATCAGTTCGGCATAGAGGCCATCGGATCGCCCGGGCCGGAGATCGACGCCGAGGTGATCGCGCTCTTCCACGATTTCATGGCGAGCGTCGGCGTGGCGGGCGGCGTCACGCATCTCAGCAGCATAGGAGACCCCAACTGCCGCCCCGCTTTCCAAGATGCGCTGCGCGCCTTCTTCAAGCCGGTGCTGGCTGAGATGTGCGGGTTCTGTCAGGCCAGGTACGAGACCAATCCGCTGCGAATGCTGGACTGCAAGGTCCCGCACGATGTAGAATTGCGCGCGGGCGCGCCCAGCGCCCTCGATTTTCTATGTGCTGAGTGCGCGGAGCACTTCGCCGGTGTTCGCGGCGCGCTCGATGCGCTGGACATCCCGTACGAAGTGGATCCGACCATCGTCCGCGGCCTGGACTATTACACCAGGACAGCGTTCGAGGTGATCCATTCCGGCCTCTGCGCCAAAGACGTGCTCATGGGCGGCGGCCGATATGACGGGCTGGCGGAGATGCTCGGCGGTCCGCCGACCCCCGGCATCGGATTTGGCTCCGGCATCGAGCGACTGCTGATGGTGCTGGACGCAACTGGCTCCGCAGAATCGCAGCCTGCGGCGGTGGACGTGTATGTCGCAGCCGCGGATGAAGA
Source organism: Armatimonadota bacterium (assembly GCA_050010895.1). Taxonomy (GTDB): domain Bacteria; phylum Armatimonadota; class Hebobacteria; order Hebobacterales; family Hebobacteraceae; genus JBEKKD01. Next base: position 557 of record JBEKKD010000127.1, on the reverse strand, counting down.
AGCCCGGCAGCCCGCGCTGCGATTGGCGGCTGACCTTCGGTCTGCCGGCATCAGCGCGGATGTGGACTTCACGTCTCGCAGCCTGCGGGCGCAAATGCGCGAGGCATCTCGGCTGGGGGCGCGCCTGACAGCGTTGATCGGTGAGGACGAAATGAAGGCCCATCAGGTGACGCTGCGAGACATGCAGACTGGCGAACAAGAGACGATCTCCAGGGATGACGTGGTGCGGAGAATCGCCGCGCGTCATGCCGCTGGCAAGGACCAGGGATGAAGCGCACTCACACCTGCGGCGAGCTTCGCAAGGAGCACGTCGGCCGAACGGTGACTCTGTCCGGCTGGGTCGCGTCGACCCGCGATCACGGCGGCCTGATCTTCATCGATCTCCGCGATCGGTCCGGCATCGCCCAGGTCGTCTTCGACCCGGCAGCGGCTCCGGACGCGCACGGCGTCGCTCACACGCTCCGCTCGGAGTTCGTGATCTCGGTGACCGGCGTGGTCGGCGAGCGGCCAGCCGGCGCGGTGAACCCCGAGTTGCCGACTGGCGAAGTGGAGGTCCG
>JBEKKD010000126.1:0-9704 GCA_050010895.1 Armatimonadota bacterium | reverse complement strand
TCACCGAGTCTATGGTCAGCAGCACGTGCAGCCCCTGGTCGCGGAAGTACTCGGCGATGGCGGTGGCAGCGAACGCGGCCTTCAGGCGCTGAATGGCAGGCTGGTCGGAGGTCGCGACGACGACAACGGACCGCCGCATGCCCTCCTCGCCGAGGTTGTTCTCCACGAACTCCCCCACCTCTCGCCCCCGCTCTCCCACCAGCCCGATCACGTTCACATCCGCGGTCGAGTTGCGGGCGATCATCCCCAGCAGCGTGCTCTTCCCGACGCCGCTGCCCGAGAATATCCCCACACGCTGCCCCTTGCCGCAGGTGAGAAAGGCGTCGATCGCGCGCACGCCCAGGGGCAGCGGATCGCGTATGCGCTGCCGGCGGAGAGGGTGGGGCGGCGCCTGGTGGACCGAAAGCTCCGCGCCGCCGACGATGATCGGGCCGCCGTCGATGGGCCTGCCGAGGCCGTCCAGCACGCGCCCCAGGAGGCTGTTGCCGGCTCGCACCGTCAGCGGCCTCCCGGTGGCGACGACATCGTTGCCGTGCGCGATGCTCCCCATGCCGCTCAACGGCATCAGCAGCACTCGATTGCCCCGAAACCCGACCACCTCGGCCAGGATCGGAGGCCGGTTGCGCCCGGTGTGGATGTGGCAGGTCTCGCCGACCCGGCTCGCCGGGCCCAGCGATTCGACGATGAGGCCGACCACCTGCGCGACCCTGCCATTGAAGCGCAGCGCGTCGACCCGGCTAACCGCTTTCTGGTACTGGGTGAGATCCGGAATCCCCATGTTCCCCTGCTTCCATTCCGTGGGGCAGGCCTGCCCTGAACGGAGTCGAAGGGTCGGCGACCTGTCCGACCGCGCCGGCGGCGGGGGGCACCTCCCCCATAGCCTTGGCGGTGGGGGAAATGTCGCCCAGCACTCGGCCGATTTCATCGATCTGCGTTCGAATCCGGGCGTCGAGCGTGCCGCTCGGGGACTCGATCACGCAGCCCCCGGCGCCGACCCGTCGATCTTCGATGATGTCCATCTTGCGCACGCCGTCGATGGCGCCGATCAGGTCCTCGCGTGCCTCTTTCACGCGCTCCACATCGCTCGGGTTCACGCTCACGCGCAAGCTCTCTCGGTCGCGGAGCCGCTTCACCGCCGACCGCACCATATCCACCACGATCCCGGGTCGCAGCTCCAACTCCTGACCAATGACCTTTTCGGCAATACTGACCGACAGCCGCACCAGTTCGGGCTCGATGCGGTCGAAGAATCCGGCGCGCTCGTCGTGCAGCGAGGCCGCGAGCGCGTCGAGTTTTGCGCCCTTGGCGCGATAGGCTTCTTCCGCCTCCGACATGCCGCGGGCGAGGCCGCGCTCGCGGGCTTCCCGCTCGAGTGCGGCTCTCCGGCCTTCCATCTCTTCGGCTCCGGTATCTCGGTCTTCGGCTGCGGACCCCTCGCCTCGGAGCCTGCCCTGAGCCCTGTCGAAGGGGCTCTTCGGCTCCTCTGCTCGCGCCTCCGGCAGCCACCGCGGCAACGCTTCGGTGAGCGCTCCTCGCTTGATGACCCGGCTCATGCGCCGCCTCGCGGTGTCGTCCCAGTGCCGCTGAGGCTGCGGCGTTGCTTCGCAGCCGCCGCTGAGGCAGCGGCCTCCTCACGCCGGTCCGGGTCCGAGTTCAGCCAGCCGCGCAGAACGGCGACAGCCCTGTCGGGATCGAACGAGGCCGGCACAGGCTCGGGCGCCGGAGCGGAGGCAATGGCTTCCTGCGGGGCGTGTCTCCTCGACGCTTCAGCGCTAGGGCCCCGACCCGGCGCTCCCTCCGGCGACCCGGCTGGCGTGCGCCTGCGAATCATGCCGCCCACGAACTTCAGGAACAACGCGGCGAGCACGATGGCAGCGAAGTCGCGGCCGACAGTGAAGTAGAAGTCGCGCACCGCGAACACCTTGCTGCCCTTTTCGTCGGCGGCAGGCGGCTCGAACGGGGTCTGGGAGATGACGACGGTGTCGCCGCGTTTGGGGTCGAGGCCGGCGGCCGCGGCCACCGCGGATTTCAGCTCATCGGGCTTGCCAGTCTTCGCCTTCTCGTCTACGAACACCGCCACCGACAGCCGCTTCAACTGCCCGGGCGGGTGCAGGGTGCGCTCGACCTGGCGAGAGACGCGGTATTCGGCGCTCGTCTCGCTATGCTCGTATTGGTCGGCGTCGGTGGCGCCGGCCGCGGTGTTTTGGGACTTCAGCGGCGCCGTCGGCCGGAGTCCCGAAACCGCGCCGGCCACACTGTTCCGGGACTGAAGTCCCGAAACACCAGCCGCTGAATTGGAGCTGACACCGGGGATGCCGACCGCGCCCGGCTCGCCAAGGCCATGGTAGGTCTCCTTTGTTTCGTGTCTGGACTGGACCACTCCGTTGCCGTCGGGCGCGGGCTGGTAGGTTTCGCGCTCGCTTTCCACGCGCTCGGGATCCAGAGACGCGCTCGCCCGCACCATGCTCTTGCCGGCGCCGATGACGCCGTCAAGCATGGACTGCACCGCTTGCTCGATCTGCCGCTCGTACTCGCGCTGCATCTGGAATTGGTTGGACGCCGCGGACATCCCCATGCCGCCGGAGGTGGCATCTTCGGCGCTCGACAGGAGCCGGCCGCGGGTGTCGAGAACCGTCACCGCCTCCGGCGCAAGCCCGCCGACAGCGCCCGAAACCAGATGAACGACGCTCGCCACCTGCGCCGGGGTGAGCTTCCCGTCGCCTCGTAGCTTGAGCACCACCGACGCCGTCGGCTTCTCCTGCTCGCTCTCGTAGAGCCGCTCGCGCGGGATAGCGACATGAACGCGGGCCTGCTCGACGGAGTCCAGGTGCGAGATCGTCCGTGCAAGTTCGCCCTGGAGAGCGCGCTGGTAATTGAGCTGCTCTCCGAACTCCGACAGCCCGACTCGCGTCTTGTCGAAGAGCTCGAAGCCGGTCTGGCCGCCTGTCGGCAGCCCGTTCGCCGCCAGGTCGAGCCGCAGCTCGTCAATCTGGTCGGCGGGAGCCTCGATCGTTCCACTCCCGGTCACCTGGTATGGGGCTTTGAGATCGCGCAACCGCTTGACCACCTCAGCAGCGTCTTCCTGCTGGAGATTGGCGTAGAGCACGGCGAAATGTGGGCGCCGCCCGATGGCCGCGGCGAGCGCCAGCAGACCGATGCAGATGAGCGCGAACGCGGCGACGCCCAGCCGCTGCGACGGCGTCGCGCTCTGCCAGAGCCGACCTGCATTTGGGAACTGCCCCCTCTCGCTCACCCCAGCTCCACACTACCGACGGCGTTACACCTGCGTTCGCAGCAACTCCTGAACGCCCTCGACCACGCGATTCCGCACCGAAACCACCAGGTCGAGAGCCAGACTCGCCTCCTGGAGCGCTATCACTCCCTCGTGGAGGCGGGATAGGTCACCGGTCGCGATCTGCTGCGAGGCAGCGTCAGCCGCGGCCTGCACGCCGGCGAAGCTGTCGATGCTCTGCTGCAGGACGGCGGCGAAGGAAGGCTGTTCCGGCGCTTCAGCTCCGAGGCTCCCCCGGGCTGGCGAGGCAGGAGTCATTCGCGGGGCGCCGCTGGCGCTGGCGATAGCATCGATCCGCATGGTATAGGCTCACTTTCCGGTTTCGGGACTGAAGCCCCGGAACACCACGAAGAACACCGCTGAAGTCGCTCTTCGGTTTCGGGACTGAAGTCCCGAAACACCGCACTGCCGAAGTCGCTCTTCGGTTTCGGGACTGAAGCACCGAAACACCACCGGCGCCGCCGGACACCACTGTCATGCTCGGCCGAGGTCGAGTGCGTTCTGGGCCATCGTCTTGGCCGCGTTGAATGCTGCCGCGTTCGCCTCGTAGCTGCGAGTGGCAGAGACGAGGTCCACCATCTCTTCGACGATGTTCACATTGGGGTAGGCAACGATGCCATCGGCATCCGCCTCGGGGTGTCCTGGCTGGTAGACTCGTCTGAAGTCGCGCGGGTCGAGCACCGCCCCGAGCATCTCGACGCCTCCGGCGCCGGTGCTCTTGGATGCGAAGAGGGCCTGAAGGCGGCGGTATGGTCCCCCTCCGGGCGTGCGAGTGGTCTCGACGTTGGCGATGTTGCTGGTGATGAGGTCCAGTCGGGCCCGCTGCGCCGACAGGCCCGACGCGCTGATGTCAAAGCAATCCATGGTGTTCCCCCCCCGATTTGACGGGTGGCAATAGTCCGTCGGCTGACGGACCGCCTCTACCCGGATCATCCGGCGCGCGTTAGGCGCGTCCCTGGCCGATGGCGTCCCGCAGCATGCGGATGCGCGCCGACAGCAGCTCACTGGCGGCGCGATAGCTCAGTGCGTTGCGCGACAGGGCCGCCATTTCCCTGTCGATGTCCACGTTGTTGCCATCGGCGCGCGCGGGCGCGGAATAGTCCTTGCTCTTCCTGGCGGCGACGGAGAGGCGCGGGGTGGCGGTGGAAGGCGCCCGCCGCGCTGTGTCAATCGCGCGTGCGAGCGCCGATTCGAAATCCACCTGGTTTCGGATGAACCCGGGCGTGTCGACGTTGGCGATGTTGTCCGCAATCGCCGCTTGCCGGGCGGCCGTGCCCTCAAGCGAGGCCGCCAGTGCCTGGCCGGTCACATCGGATAGCAGATTCAGCCTCACGGAAACAGCTCCCCCCTCGGAGACCCCGTACAGGGGCCCCGGCTGCGGCTGCGCAGCAACGCAGCCCAGTTGCGGCGTCACCGACGCCGGTCACTACCACCCGGAAGGCGCAGCAGTCTATGCGGCCGGCTGACCGAGAAGCCCACAGATGGCAGAGAGACTCATTCCGTCCCGATCGACCATCTCGCCGATCCGGCGGATGAGTTCGATGTCTCTGCCGGAGTAGAGACGCCGCCCCGACTCATCCCGGCTCGGCGTGATGAGACCGTAGCGCGACTCCCAGAACCGGATGCGATGGGCTTCCACGTTCGTCAACCTCACAACGGTCCGCATTGGATACAGCGGCGCGTCCGACATGCAATCGACGCGCGCGTCTCCACCGAGGCGGGGCATATCCACAAACGTACCTCCAGTGAGAAGGGGGAACGGAACGCTCTCCGCAGGTCGTGCGGAGGACAGCAGAGCCCCCTCCACGTTTGTCGTGCCTGGACTCGCCTCGACTAATCGTGCCTTCCTGGTCCGGCGCCGACTGCCCACCCCCATATTCGCGGACAGTTGAGCACCGTCGAGCATTGTTCCACAGATTCGCGCGGATTTGAGATGATTCGCGAAAGGTCGAACACGGTGCGGATGGCAGAGATGTGTTCGCTCCGCAGCACAGCTCGCGCGATGGATGTGAGAGGGCGCTGCGCTCGTGAGGTATCGGCTCTACGGGAGGTACGCGATGCCGGGCAGTGGGCATGGGGGGTTAGCAGCAGTCGCATGGTTGGTGGCGCTGGCGCTTGCGCTCGCAGGCGGCGGGGCACTTGCCGGCTGGTCTTTCTACAGGCGGGCGCTCCGCATCGAGCAAAAGTTCCGGGCGCTGGAATCGGCCGTGGAGGAGTTCTGCGGCGCCCTGCGCGCTCGTCTGATGGCCGAGCGCGCCAGGCTGGCGCCGGCGGAAAGCGAGGCCGCATCCGACCTCGAGAACCCGCCCGGCCGCGGTGAGGCCACCCCATCGGAGTATCGCGCCCCCATCTACGGACGTTCGCCCAATGAAGGAACGCTGGGCTAACGTCTTCCTTCAGGCAGTCGCTGGTCTTCTGATGACTTTCTCCCTTACTTCTCTGGGAGACAGTCATTGGAGGGAGAGTGCCGGCGGCTCGAGTCCTGCGGAGAGCTGCTCGGCGGCAAGGCCCTGGAGAAGGAGCCGCGCGCACTCCGGCCCGTGATCCTCCGCTTCGCAGCACAGCCCGAGCGCGTAATAGAGCTTCGGGTCTTCGGGTCGCAGGCTGAGCGCATGCCGCAGCGTCTCCCTCGCCTCGGCCATCTTCCCGGCGCGCCGCAGGGCCAATCCTACGTAATACTGCGTGTCATAGTGCCGCGGGCTGAGTTGGGCCGCGCGCTGGAGCGAACGAAGCGCGTCGGGTATGGATCCGACTCGAAGCAAGAGGCGTCCCATCTGCCGGTGAAGGCACGGCGCGTCGGGATCCTGCTCCAATGCCCGCTGGCAGATGACGATTCCCGCGTGCGGCGCGCCGACGGAATCATAGACCGCGGCGAGGCAGCAGTGAGCGCGCGGGTTCCCGGGCTGGAGGCGACAGAGCGCGCGGTAGCAGGTTGCTGCTTCGTCGAGGTGGCCCGCGCGCACCGCCGCCGCGGCCCGATGACGCCATATGCGCACGTCCTCGGGCCTCACATCCAGCGACTTGCGAAAGCAGGCGAGAGCCCAGGACAACCTCCGCCTGCGCACGAGCTCCCTGCCCAACCTGTCCCAGGCCTGCGCACGGGCATTCCTGGTCGTCACCCATAGTTGTCCGACTCCATCCCGTCGGGTCGCTCCCAGCGCCCGCACCACTGAACCGACGGCGTCCCAGTGAGATAGCCATACCGGCAGTCCCATCGCACCCCCCCTTGGCTTAGAACTCCTGTGCCCCCGTGGGGCAGGCCAGCGGCGGCTACGCAGTAACGCCGCTTGGTCACCTGCCCGCAGACCCCTCAGCTCGGACGCCCCCCTGCCGCCAACTCGAACGCGTCGCCATCCGGGGCCTCGTCCGAGACCACGTTGCCGCGCTGGAGCGCCTCCGATATCCCCTCACACACGTCCAGCATCGCCATGTGGACGCTGTGGTAACAGGACTGCAGCGATCGCGCCCGCGCGGCGAGCACTTCGCTCTCTTCAATCAGATCGCGGGTTCTGGTGCTGATCGATGACTGATCGCGCACGGCCAGCGCCAGCTCATTGACGAGCGCGCCGGTGGCGAGGATGAAGGAGTCCAGCGTGCCATGCCGCGTCCCCTCGTCAGCGCGCGTCGCTAGCTGGAGGCTCCCGGCTGCGGACTGAGCCCGCACGAGCTGCTGCCCCAGATCCTCGTTCTCCCTTTCCAGGGAGGTCAGTCTCGCGCACGTCTGAGTGGCTCGCACCCGTGCGCTTTCGGTGCGCGAGACGGTTTGAGAGAGCTGAGCGGCGTGACTCTGGAGTATCCGCGCGCAGAGGCGCAGCTCCGCCTCGGATCGGCGCAGTTCGCCGCGCAGCATCCTGAAGCGGTCCGCTCCGGTCGCCAACTCCTTCTCCGCGACCGACTTCAGCCGCCGCCGCAGTTCGAGCAGCACTCGCAGGTTGATCGCCTCACCCACTCCCGACCCGGCCCCGGCGTCCCTGCGGGAGCCCGGTCCTGCGTGCGATCTTCCATTTCCTCCGTCCAATGCACTCTCGACTGAACCCAATGCTTTCCCCATGTCCCCTCCTTGCGGGCAGAAAAAAAGCCTACGGTCTCGAGAGAACCCGAGACCGTAGACCGTCTAGAGCCCACCGGCTTATCGCGATCTGCGCCCATGACCGCTTGACATCACTTTAGCGCAAGGGCGGGAGGCGGGCAAGACGCTGCCGATCGTACCGCGTTCAGTTGCTCATCAGACGGCAGCATCTTGTCCGAGCACCAGTACAAGAATGGGTGGACCTCGCTCGCGGCACGTCGCACCATGGAACCTGAGCCGCGGCACGCCTGCTGTCCGGGGTGGCGCTCACATCACACCCCGATCAGGGATTCAGCGGCCACGTACCATTCGCTCCGGGGCGCTGAGACAGCAGCCGCGCCCTTCCGCGAGATCGGCCCGATCATCGCCACCTCCACGCCGGCAGCGGCGAACCCCACTTCAGTCAGCAACTCGGCGCGGCGACTTGACTCGGGGCAGAGAATGGTCATCGGCGCATCCCGCGGGGCCGCGGCCATGAGAGCGCAAAGATCGTCTCGCTCCGCGGTGCGATCGGGCAGAACGAGATCCGAGATGACGGTGAGCGGCGAGAGGGCGCCCGAGATGATAAGGCCGCCGGCGCATATCGCTGCGGCCGCGCCGGAATCGGTCGCAGACAACTCCACCGGGTAGCGCTCCGGCCGCTCCACCCGACGCCATCGCCAGAGATCGTCCTGGAGCACGAGCCATCCGTCCAGAGCGCCCAGCGCTCCCTCGAAGAGGAGCCGCGCGGAGGCGTCGGGCTGCTTCACGCGTGCGGTGCCACCGGAGATGGGGCCGGCGCGTCGGACGTACCGCGTTGCCAGTTCTCGCGGTTGATAGCCGAGGCCGCGGTACAGCCTCTCGGGGCCTAGCAGCGGTTCGGCGCGGGCCGTGTAGAGCAGGCTGACGTCAGCGCCTGCCGTCTCCATCGCAGCCAACGCTCGCCGGAGCAGTTGAGTCGCCAGCCCGCGCCGACGGTGATCGGGGTGGGTCATCACCGTGTCGATCAGGCCGCACTGGACAGTATCACCGCCGAGCATCATCGGGGCGAGCGTCACGAACACGTTGCAGACCAATCGACCATCGACGAAGCCCGCCTGGCAGAGATGCGGCAGCATTCCCGGCCGGGAGGTATACCACCTGAGGAATGAAGGCGTCGAATGCACGACCCCGTCATAGTGCGAGAAGGTCAGGTCTTCGAGCTCGGAGAGCGCGACGAGGAGCTGCTCCCGGTCAGACACTTCGTCATGGGTACAGATGCGATATTCTGTCATGGCTCTTTCCACAGGGGCAGAAGGAGTTCGCTGGGGCATCGATGCATCCTCCATCGTCGATTCCGGGCGAGACGGCAGGAGATCTATGTGCTGTTCTTTTTGACCTGATGTGTGAAAATCGCAACAAGCTTCGAAGGATTCGCCCGAACTGAATCTGAACAATGCAATGCCACCAGGAATAACTCCCATGGGCATGTGCGCTCGTTCTGGAATACCTGTCCGGATGCTCCGATGCGCTTAGGTGACAGAGTCCGAACCACCGTCGCGCTCCCTTCGATCCCATTCGGCGCCGCCGGCGTTGTCGAAGAGGTGGGCCGTCCCTTCATCGCAGTCAGATTCGACGATGGCCGGATCGGCTTCTACGCGCGGCGCCAGCTCCAGCGATTGAGACCGGGGTGCGACGCGTCCGCATCCACGAACCGCGACATCCATCTGGGCTTCACCAGCATGGCGGTCCCGGCCGGCAGTCATCTCTTCCTGGCGGCGGGAACCGAATGCGAGGCGCAAGCAGTCGCGTCCGACTACTTGATCGCCGGCATCCAAGCAGGAGAGACCTGCTTCTGTTGCGTGGAGCGCTGCTGGCGGAAGGCGCTGGACTCCGCCCTCGCGGCGAAGGGCTCCCCGACCGGCAGTGGGTCGAGTGCCGTGATCTTCACCGATCCGACGGAGGTCTATCTCGATGCGCCCGAGTTCACCGCGGACGGGCAACTGGCGCGTATGGCGGAGGCGCTGGACCGCTTTGGCGGCACCCGGCTGCGGTTGTTTGGCCGGCTTGGCCGCGAGGCGCTGCGGGTCATACCGGAGCGCGAATGGTGGGACTACGAGATGCGCGTGACGCAGCTCCTGCGGGAGCACGGCACGACCGCCATGTGCGCCTACCCCACGTCGGACAGCAGCTACGCACGCCACGCCCAAGCGATTCACCCCTACGTCTTCAGTAAGGGCCAGCTCATCGCGCACAGTGTGCTGCCCTAGCCTGTATTATGCATGAGAGAAGAGGGGGAAAAAGGGGAAACGCCTCTGGAGCGCGAAGGATGCGGGTATGACGCCAAATCCTGCATCGCAGCCAGAGGCATTCCCATGACAGACT
>JBEKKD010000125.1:0-9719 GCA_050010895.1 Armatimonadota bacterium | reverse complement strand
CGGTCAGACCCATATCCGTGAAGTTAGACCAGTTGTGCGACCCGGTCAGGTAGACAGCCTGGCCGGACCCGTCAGCGAAGTAGCGGCGGTTACCCGGGCAGACTCGAAGGGGTCCCATAGACGATCCTGCCGATCCTGACGAGGCGATTGTCACTGCATCCATCACCTGTACCCCCAATCGTGGTGACTCTGTACGCGGCCTGCGGCTTCTTGGGCCACGATCATGGTTCCGGCATCTTCGGCCTCTGCCCTTCTGAGAGCCGCACGTATCTTGACTGGTGCTGCGCGCGACTTCGCCGAATCGCGCGGCGCAGGAGAACGGGAACGAAGGCATGAAGAGAGATGCCGACGCTCGGGCCGGACCAGTCGAGACTGGAGTGAGGTCGTGATGAAGCCACTGCGTTTCGCCGTCCTTGGATGCCGCTATTGGGCGCAGTACCAGATCGCCGCGTGGCGGGAAGTGGAGGGCGCGGAACTGGTCGCCATCTACAACCGGACACGCGAGAGAGCGGAGGCCACGGCGCTGCGCTTCGGCATACCCGCCGTGTACGACGATGCGGAGGCGATGTTCGAGGTGGAGAAGCTCGATTTCGTCGATATCATCACTCATCCCAGCACATTCAGCCACTTCGTGCCGTTAGCGGCGCGCCATCATCTCCCGGTGATCTCCCAGAAGCCGATGGCGCCGGACCTGAAGGCAGGGGAGGAACTCGTGCGCGTCTGCCGGGAGGCGGGCGTGCCGTTCCTGGTGCACGAGAACTGGCGCTGGCAGCCGCAGATTCGCGAGCTGAAGCGCACGTTGGGGGAAGCTGATGTCGGCAGGCCCTTCCGAGCGCGTCTCATATACTCGTCGGACTACCCCGTCTTCGTGAACGAACCTCACCTGCGCGATCTCGAGCAGTACATGCTCACAGATATGGGGACGCACCTTCTGGACGTGGCCCGATACCTGTTCGGAGAGGCAAGCGTCCTGTACTGCCAGACGCGGCGGGTAGATCCGACCATCAAAGGCGAAGACGTCGCCACGGTGATGATGGAAATGGGCGAGGGAGTGACAGTCACCTGCGAGATGAGTTACGCCAGTCGGCTCGAGCACCAATCCTTCCCCCAGGTATGCATCCGGGTTGAGTGCGAGCGGGGATCGGTCGAGCTGGCACTGGATTACTGGATCCGAACGACGACGAAGGACGGTACGTTCTCGAAGCAGTGCCAGTTGCCCTGGTATGACTGGATGGATCCCACGCACCAGGTGGTGCACGCGAGCATCGTATCCTGCAGCGCCCACCTGCTGGAGTCTTTGAGGACCGGACGAGAGGCCGAGACCACCGGGGAGGACAACCTCAAGACCCTGCAGCTCGTCTACGGTTCCTACGAGTCGGCCGCTGGAAGGAAAGCCGTGTTTCCGGGGCAGCGCTGCTAGCGCTATCACACTGGCCAGGTCCCTCAGTCCCGGCCACGCGCCGCCCGCCTTGCTACCTCACCGGACGCCGTGGTCCGCCCGTGCTCTGTCAGTTCCTCACGTCACCCACGCGCGTGGACAGGGCGTCAGCGACCGCGGAGAGCACCTGTTCCAGCGGCGCCGGCTTGCGCAGGTACCGGCTGATGCCCAGCTTCCGAAGCTCCTGCTCTTGCTCGACATCGGCGCTGGCGGTCAGCACCACGACAGGAAGCTTGCTGCTCATGATGTTGCGCACGAAGTCCAGCAGGCTGACGCCGTTTGTCAGGGGCAAGCCTATATCAAGCAGGATCGCATCCGGGGACTCAGACGCACGGCTGGTCAGGAAGACTACGGCCTCGATGCCGTTGAGAGCAGTGAGGACGGAATAGCCGGCGCCTGTCAGCAGTTCTCTCAGCACTGCCGACAGCCCGACATTGTCCTCAACGACGAGCACACGGCGAGAACGCTGACCCACGGGCGACCTCCACTGGCGCCCTCTCGCCTATCATTACATTCCACATCTGCTGGTGCAATGCCCACGGCCGGTCGTGGCGGGGACGTCCGCCAATGTGCCGTGTCCTTTGATGACTTTCGCCCTTACTTCCTTGGGCGAAAGTCATGGGAAGCGTTATACTACAGCAGATCTGACGGCCTCGTGCTGTCAATCGCTGATCCCGTTGGAGAGGCGCGAGCTGAACGCTGACCATGGAGCCGCGGCGCAGACGGACGGGCCACAACAAAGGTGTCACTGGTGGAGGGCAGCAAGCGCAGGCACAACAGCCGGCGGCTGCCGGGCTAGTAGCCGCGCATGGCGACGCGTTTGGGATCATCTCCCTCATCGGCATTGTGCTGATTTTCTTCTGGCGGGCGGCATTGCTCCGCGGCTACCTGTTCTTTGGTGACATTGTGCTGTTCTTCGAGCCCGCCAAGGCCCTGTTGCACGAGAGCTTGAGAGCCGGACGGCTCCCTCTGTGGTCACCATGGATCTTTGCCGGCTACCCGGTTGCTGCCGAAGGGCAGATCGCCGCCTTCTACCCCCTCTCCTGGCTGATCTCGTGGCTCCTGCCCGCACCTGCCGCGATCAACTGGCTGGTGATTGTGCATCTGACACTAGCGGGCGTCTCAATGTACGTGCTGGCGCGACTCCTGGGCGCTTCTGCCTTTGGCGCGTGGCTGGCCGGGTTCACGTATGCTTTCAGCGGATACCTCTTCGCGCATATCCACCACGTCAGCCTGCTCTGCGCGGCCAGTTGGATGCCTCTCGTGCTGTACTTCATCGAGCGCGCCTGGCAGCGCGTGCTGGTGCCGAATGCCGTGCTCGCGGCCGCCTGCTGGGCCGCGGTGGCCCTCTGCGGCCACCCCCAAACGCTCTTTCACATCTCCCTGGTCGTGCTGTTCTGGGTGGGCTGGAGATGGCGTGAGTCTGTGCGCATGGTGGGTCAGGCTGCTCATGTCCGTTCGGCGGGCGTGCTCATGCTGACGTTCGGCCTTGGATGCGCGCTGGCGGCGATTCAGCTCCTGCCGACCGCTGCGCTCGCCCGCTCTTCCCCACATTCGACGATCGGCGGTCTCGCCTACGTGACCTCCTATGGGCTTTCCGCTCCGGATCTGTCCGGCCTGGTGTGGCCGCGCCAGGTGCATGTGCTCTACCTGGGGCTGATCCCCCTCGGCCTCGCCATCCTCGGGGGGGCGCGGCGCAGGTGGTGGCCACTGGCGGGTCTGGCAGCCGCCGCGCTGCTCCTGGCGGTGTCAGTGGGCAACCCGCTGTACCAAGTGCTGCCCTTCCTGCCGGGCTTCTCCGATTTCCGCGCGCCTGGTCGGTACCTGTCGATCTTCGCTTTCGCGGCCGCCCTTCTCGCGGCCGGGGGATGGAGCACTATCGCCGAATTGCGGTGGTTCCACTCCGGCCGGCGGCTGTTCATCCTGGGGATGGTCGTTGTCGCGGCCGCCAGTTTTGATCTTCTGCGGTTCGACCGAACGCTCACGCCGCTGACGGGCGGAGCCGCACTACGCAGCGCGAACCAGGTGGTTGATATGCTGCGAAAGGACAGGGCGTGGTGGCGCGCCACAATCGTGCCGCCGACAGACGTCACATCGCGGGAAGCGCCGCGTGAAGGGTTCTACGGCGGCGCCAGTGGCTGGATGAGGGTGCGGGCACTCCTGCCCGCCGACGTTGCTCAATCCTATCACATCCGCACTACGGACGGGTATGCCGGCTTCTCGGATAGGACGTACGCGCGGTTCCTCAAGACTGCGAGCGCGTGGGCACAGAGCGGCAACCTCGATCTGCTATCCCTCATTGGCGTCAGATACCTCGTGCTCTCGCAGGAGAATCTGGCCGGGACAAAGGGTACCGCAGCCGGTCCGTTCGTCATCTTCCCGAACCCGGCGGCCTTCCCTCGGGCATTCACCATCTCTCGCACCACGCCCGTGCGGAATGCGCAAGAGGCCGATCAGCAACTGGCGCCGCTCGCCCGCGCGCACCGCCTTCGGGAGATGGCCGTGGTGCAGGGTGAAGGCCAGCCCATGCTCCTGTCATCGCCCGTGAGATCCGAACTGACGGTGTCTGAACCCAGGCCCGAGCGCGTCCTGATTCAGGCGAAGTCGGACCGGGATTGCCTGCTGGTCCTGAACGAGCGTTACGACCCGGACTGGCGGGTGCGGGTAGATGGCCGATCGTCGCCACTGCTGAACGCCGATCTGGTACTGATGGGGACACTGCTCCCGAAGGGGGAACATCGGGTGGAATTCCTCTACCAGCCCTGGACGTTTCTGATCGGCCGAGCGGTTTCACTGATCGCCCTTGTCCTCGCGGCGGCGGTGCTGTTGGTCGCCGTGCTGCGGCGAGTCCCCGGAAGCAGAGGATGGCGGCACGTCAGCGATGAAGCAGATCGCCCAGGAGAGATCGGATGAGCTCTCTCAGCACCACGACCATACCCCGCTCGGTAGCGCGCCGAATTCGGGGAGCGACGCCGGAACGCAGCTTCTCCCATGGCGCAGGCTGTCAGGCCGCCTCTTCGTCTCCTCGACTTTCCGCCTACTGCAACTTGAACGCCCTCGCCACACCAGCGCCTTGCCGGTCGTCTCGGCAAGACGCATCCACTACTGCAATCTGAAAGCTCTGGCGACATACACCGCCATCTGGTCCCGCGTGCAGATATACTCCGGGTGGTAGTCGCCGTCCGGATAACCCTTGGTGACAGCGATAGCGGGCTGCGCTATGTACTCCACGTACTTGTAGGCCCAGAAGTCGGTGGGCACGTCGGGGAACGTTGCTGTCGTCGGCGGGGTGTAGTTCACCAAGTCTACGCCGGCCGTCGGGGTGGCGATGGCGCGGGCGATGAACACCGACATCTGGTCGCGGGTCACCTGATCGGTGGGCTTGTAGGTGCCGTCCGAGTAGCCCTTCACCACGTTCTGCGTGACCGCGTACTCCACATACTTGAACGCCCAGTAATCGGTGGGGACATCGGAAAAGGTGGCGGTGGATGGGCCCGCTGGCACGCTGGCGTCGCCGCCGGCCAGCGCGCGGGAGATATAGACGGCCATCTGGTCGCGGGTGACGGGATCGGTGGGCTTGTAGGTGCCGTCTGAGTAGCCTTTGACGATGCTCGCGTCCTCGACCGCCCTGATCTGGGGATAAGACCAATAGTCCAGCGGAACGTCCGTGAAGATCTCGACGTACCCGGCTGGCACGTCTTTGATGGTGATCTGCTGGTTGGCTGCCACATCTTTGTGCATGACCACGCTGCCATCGGGGAAGCGGACGCGCACCGCCACCATGGTGGCGTCGGCCAGGCCGAAGTGGGCGATCTGCTCGTCCTGCCCTTGGAACCCCGAGCCGCCGTCTATCACGCGCATCAGCGTTCGTGCTGCTCCCGTCGGAAAGGTTTCGTCGTTGTCCAGGTTCAGTGAGACGACTGCACCGATGGCATCACGCGGGGGATCGCTACCGGCGGCATCTCCGCTCTTGCTGGTGAGTGCGCGCACGCGCAGCCAGTTGCCGGCAGGGCCGACATTGTGAAGCAAACGCGAGACCGTCGACCCGTCCGCTTGGAATAGGTCCAGACGTCCATCGAGGTCGATGTCTGCCCACATGGCCGCCTCGTTCGAGTAGGAGCCACCGACCCCTGCGCTGGCGGCTACGTCGGTGAACGTCCCGTTGCCGTTGTTATGGTACAGGAACGGCTGGTTGTTCGTTTCCAGGTTCCCCACGTACAGGTCGAGATAGCCATCGTTATCGTAGTCGGCCCACGCAGCGCCAATGCCCACCGATACATCATTAGCCATCCCCGCGGTCGCCGCTACGTCAGTGAACGTGCCATCATGGTTGTTGTGGAACAGCCAATCGCGGGTCGGCTGATAGCTGCTGATATAGCAGTCGAGCCAGCCATCGTTATCATAGTCAGCCCAAGCCGCAGACACGCCGTCCACGGCGGCAGAGATCCCGGCCTGCATGCTGACCTCGGTGAAGGTACCGTCGCCGTTGTTATGATAGAGAAGCGGGGCTAGTTGGTAACGACTGATCAGCAGATCAGGCCGGCCGTCATTATCGTAGTCGCCCCAGGCCGCACCCACCGCGCCGCCCGGAGCAGCAAGACCTGTCATGCCTGCCGACGCCGTGACGTCAGTGAACGTGCCATTGCCGTCGTTGTGGTAAAGAGACGAGAGAGTGAATATGTCGCAGACGAAAACGTCGAGCCAGTTGTCGCCGTCGTAGTCACACCACGATACGCTACGCTCGGCGCGCAGAGGCGCCGTATAGAGCCCGGAGGTCGACGCCACCTCCGAGAAGTGGCCGCCGTCGTTTCGGTAGAGCTTCGGGTAGCCAGTGCCGGACCCAACCAGAACATCGAGCAGCCCGTCGTTGTTGTAGTCCGCCCACGCCACGCCGTTGTCCTCTACCTGCTGCGTCAGTAGGCCTGCAGATGAGCTCACATCGGTGAAGGTGAGATCGTGGTTATTGTGCAGGAGCATATCGGGATGGGCGAGGTAATCGGGCGCGCTCGCGGCGAGGAACAGATCGGGGTATCCGTCGTCATCGTAGTCCCCCCACGCGGCACCAACGCAACCGGGTATGTTCAGCTTTGGGCCAAGATCCTCGAACTGCGCGGCGCTCGCCCCATGGAAGCTCTGGCACAAGCCCAGGGAAAACATGGCAACCGCTACGAGACACCGGCACATTGCGTATCTGCGCATCGCGAGCCTCC
The DNA here is from genome assembly GCA_050010895.1 of Armatimonadota bacterium. Taxonomy (GTDB): domain Bacteria; phylum Armatimonadota; class Hebobacteria; order Hebobacterales; family Hebobacteraceae; genus JBEKKD01. Next base: position 3,071 of record JBEKKD010000125.1, on the reverse strand, counting down.
GCTCGACGAGTTCGGTGGCCGCCCGCGCGCAACCAGCCTCGCAGGCTCCACCACAGAGATAAACGACATCCGGCGCTTATTCGTTTACACACCAGGAATCATTTTCTCGGCGGGTACGAAGCTGAGGTAGGAGCCGCCGGCCGGCCGCGAGCCTTTCGTGAGAGCCTGCATCTGACGAGACCTCACCTCCTCTCGTCAGCCCGCGGGGCGATCACAGCTTCGGCCCTGCCGCCGCAACCGCGTCGGCGACGGTCGGTTCCTGCTTGCGCAGCTCGCGGGGAAAGTACGTCTGCCACGGGTCGGGCCAGCGCTGATCCATGTCTGCAGGCAGAGGCGCCTTCCCGAACTCCGCAGCGACCGAATCAAACACCCTTGCTGCGGCCTCCGGCTTGCCTTGTTTGTTCAGGGCGTAGGCCAGGCCGAACAGCGCCCGGAGTCGCTCTTCGCTGTGGCCCAGTTCGTCGGCCACGCTGCGGAATGATTGCGCCGCACCCAGGTAGTCCCCCTGCGCCAGCTTGAGATCTCCCGCCGCCACCCAGGCCTGACCCCAGATGCCGTCGGGATGCTCGCCTGCGGCCTGAGTCAGCTCCTGAGTCGCAGTGCGCTCATCCCCGGCACGCACCGCGGCGATCTCCAGCCGCAGGTGCGCCATCCGCAGCAGCCAGGTGTCTGCGTCCTTGGACGCGATCACCTCTCGCCACCGCCGCACCGCGCCATCGACGTCGCCCACCTTGTCGGCCAGCAGGCAGGCGGCCGAATAACGGGCGTCGGCCGCTGAGGGCACGCCAACATCCACCTTGTCCAGCTCCTGTACCGCTGCTCCGTACTCGCCCACCGCCGCCAGATTGCGCGCCGCCGCCCAGTGCTGCGCTGCCTGCGGGTAGCGCTGGGGCAGATCGGGCTTGCCAAACCAGTCGAGTGTCCCCCGGAGGAGGTCAAATTGCCACTGCGCCAGATCGTTGCTATCCGCGCCAACAAACCAGTCACGCAGCGACACGACTACCACCTTACCCAGCCCGATAGTCTCCCCAGCCGCCACGGCGGAGACCTCATTGCTCGTTCGCGTATCCCGAATCCGCAGCGAAGTCGCCTCTCCAGCGGCCCGCAGGGGAAACCAGACTCCCGAGTAGGACGCGGGCTGCGCTGGGATACGAAACCACGGTGGGGATGCAGCCGAAAGCTGGGCCGAGTCTGATTCGAGAGCGCGGCCCTCGATCTCCATGGCGAAGGCGGGAAGCAGCCAGTTGAGGCCGAGGTCCGTGGTTCCAGAGGTGGTGGCCAGCGTCGGCCCGATCATCACCATGGAGGGTTGCGATCCCAGACAGACGAGGAGGTTACCCCCGCCAGCAACGTAAGACCGCAGTTGGTCGGCAGAAGGGTAGTCCGAGGTGCGACCTTCCCAGATCAGGATCTGCACCCCTTCGCCCGCGAGATGCGCCTCCATGGGCGCGCTGGACGGCAGACGCAGGTCATAGCCCTGTCCACGCAGCCAATTCGCGGCTCGCCAGCGGTTGTCGTTCTGAAGCCGCTGCCCCAGGCCCCCGACGCGACGCAGCCACGGCGCACTCGGCGACTGCGACCCACCCAGAGCCTTGAGCCTGGCGAGCGCGTCTTTGGCGTCGTCGCGTTCGGGATCGAGGATCATCAACGCCCTCTGGTAGGAGGCGACGGCCCTCTCTCTCTCCTTGAGTTGGTCCTGGTAAACGCGTCCCATCACGTAGTGGACAATGCCGTTGGCGGAACCGACGGGATCATTGGCCTGGTGACCCGTGTCGTAGCTGATCTCCGGGTAATCCCGCACGCATTTCCCCAGGGCCGCAATTGCCTCCCCGGGCCGTCCGAGCTTGTAGTTCAGCACCCCCACCAGGAACCAGCCCCGACCCGGTACTGATCTGTCCCGAGTCCGTTCCGCCATCCGATGGGCGAGCGCCAATCCATCCTCAAGATGAGAGCTGCGTACGTCCAATCTGAGGGGCTCAGTAGCGGTCCCCAGGACGGTCATGAGTAAGCCATCGGTCAGGTTGGCGGGCAGGCAGGAATCCGCCATGGCATCGCCGTCGGGGAAGAGGTCCAGCGCTCGCGCGATGTTGCTTAGCTCCCACTTGATATGATCCTCGGTCGGGTCCGAGCTAACAGGCCAAGCAAACCAGCCCATCAGGACATCCCAGGCCGAGACAAGCCGGTCGTGAGGCACGTCCTTCCGCCGCACAAGCGCCTCACAGAAGCGCCGCCCCTCCTGGAATTTCGCCTGCTCAGCAAGAGCGCGTATCAGGGCATTGTCGCCGCCTCCGTCGTCGTAATACTGCAGGGCCAGTCGCGCCGCGGCCTCAGATTCCGCCGCATGGGCCCGCCAGATCTGGGCGTCAGCGAGAGAAAGAGCCACCGTCCCAAGCGTCCGCCGGTCCACCTTGTCCTGCGCGGCCGCAAGGAAGCGGTGCATGGTTTCCGCGTACCGATCCATCTGGTCCAGTGCCTGGTACTGCTGCCCGAGCTGATCCCACCACCAGGCCGCACTCGGGTCCAGGTAGACCGCCTGCTGGTACTCCCTCGCCGCCTCCTCGGCTTGGCCAGCCTCCCCCAGCCGCCATCCCGCGGCCGCGTGTAGGGCGGCCTCCAGAGAGCCCGTCGCCTGCTGGGCCAGAGCCTGACGGCCGGCGTCGGTGATGGGGACTCGCAAGGCCTCGGCGACCTTGGTCGCCAGCTCCTGCACTACGGCCGGTAGCCGCTGCTGCTCCCCGGAGGCGCGGCAGCTCGCCACCACCATTCCTGTCTCCGGCTGAATCACCTGGCTGTCGAACACCACCATCGAGCCGGACACGATCATCGACGTGTCCAGCATTCGCTCCGCGCCGAGGAGACGGCCCACCTTGGCCATGTCCGCCACTCGCACCAGCCCGGAAGCGGAGAGGCCCAACTCAGCCAGGATTGCGCTCAGCTTCTGGCGTTCCACCAGAGGAACGTCGAAGGCGGTAAGATTCGCCGAAAGCAAATCGGCCAGCTCCGCGAGATGACGATCCAGCTCACCGGCAGCGCCCTCGCTGTGAAAGTCAAGGACCGCTAGCGCAGGAATC
>JBEKKD010000124.1:0-9730 GCA_050010895.1 Armatimonadota bacterium | reverse complement strand
ACGTCTCGTTCCTCTGCCAGCAAAGTCACCTTGGGCGGCCGGGGCATGACGCTTTCTCCTGCCCCAAAGATACCACGGCACCGCCAGATACTACACTATTTATTTCTGGGACTTAACACTAGGCGTTGTCTTCCTGCTCGGCGCCGGCGCATCTATCGGCGCTGGCATGCCGGGCACACAGAAGATCACAGAGGCGGTTCTGTGCGGCCAGGGAGTCCAGCGGGCCGCGAACGGCACCTACTACATCCCGCCAAACGACGGATCACCTTGGATCGTGCTGGATGGCCCAGAGCTGCACCGGCTTGACGACATAGCGCCTGTCATCGAGTACTTGAACCGCCTCCGGGAGCTGGCTCGCGAACACTACGATAAGCGCTCCCATCGCGCCGCCAACTACGAAGACATCTACTACGTTGCAGACCAGATCCGCGAAGTCCTCTTCGGCGAGTATGGAAACCCACTGGTCCATGCTGAGGCACAGGCCATCCTGGCGAGAATGAGCCGCTTCGAGTCTCAGCGGCGGAAGTGTTCACTGCAGGAGGCTGCCGGTTCGTTCCAAGGCATTGTCGAGTGCGCGTGGGAATTCATACAGGCCGTAGTCGTCAGCCTGCTGTCGCGGAACCCCAGGAAGACAGACCATCTGCGGCTGATCAGCGAAGCCTGGCGGGACGAACGCGTAGCTGAGCTGCATGTGGCGACCCTGAATCACGACCGCGTGATAGACATATTTCTCAGAGAGGGCGGCATTCCGTACGCTGACGGCTTCGAGGAGACCTCGGAGTCCGCGGATGGATTCCGCCGCTTCCGTCCTGAAGTCTACGAGCGCGCCGGACGCGTCCGAGTCCTCAAGCTGCACGGCGGAGTCGATTGGTGTGTGCGGTCGCCGGATATTGACGACCCGTGGGCCAACGAGATCGGGATACTGACGGAGCCGCATGGACTGGGCATCGAAGCCCTCTTGCTGAAGTCCATGGCGATCCAGATCGGCACGCTCAACAAAGTTACGAACTACACTGTGAGCCGGCATCTGAGCGAGCTTCAGCACCGATTTCTGCATTCGCTCGACAAATCGAATCTCATGGTAGTCTCCGGATACGGCTTCGGGGATATGGGCATCAATGCACGCATCATGAACTGGATCTACGGCCGCAGAGGGCGCCGCCTAGTCGTCGCTGATCCACACGCCGGAAACGTGATGAACCGTTTCCAGTCGCGCTGGTTCGAGTGGAAATCCGCCAAAGCTGCCTTCTCCGTACCTCAGGGCATTGAAGACACCACCTGGGACGACGTTCTCAGAGTCGTTGAGGCATAGACTCGCCCTGTCGCCCCCCAGAGGCGCCATCCATCGCGGCGAGGAAGAGCCGTGGTGCCAACGCTTCTTCGAGCATCACCTCAAGATGATCCCGCCGTATTGGGAAGCGCCCGAGCTGGTGGCAGGAGCGCAGAAGATGCGCGAGCAGGCGGAGCAGAAGGCGAGGTTTGAGCGGTGCCGGCAGGGAGAGCAGAAGGCGCGCTAAACCGCCATTCTGGGTGGGTCAATACTGGATGCCGATTGGCGTTCCCTGCAGGTCTCCTTTGGTCCACCTGACCTGCCGGCAACGAACCGGAGAAATCACCCGAAGGAGCCCCCTGGTGTCCCGACGCGCTGGAGCGGTTCAGACCAATCGCAGACAGAAATCGCCCTGGGGTCGAAGTCGTGCTTCTCGAGGACGGACATGAAGCCCCGATGCTTCTTCCGCAACAGCCGTAGTTGAATGCCGTCGGCTCCGGGGTGTCGAAGCGCAGCGTCGGCAGCACCGCAGCCAGGAAATCGCGTGCAGCGAAGTTTTCGAATCCCTCCTCTCTATAGATCTCGCCCCACGCCACCTTGCCCTCTGCCTTCACCCGCTGGTAGCCTTCGATATGCTGGAGGTAGTAGTACCTCATGCTGAATCCCCTTGGCCGCTGTGCGGGGTCCGCGTCGTTCCATCGCCGAGTAGCCACTCATACCGGCGCATCACTAACTTCCTTCGGCACGAAGCCCACCAACACCGTTGCCGCGAACATGCGCCAGACCAGGCCGACCTCCGCGAAGCCGGCGTCCTGCATGGCCGCGAGCAGGTCCTCGGCGCGATGGCGATACTCGACGTCCTTGCCCTCCTCCTTCATCTTCCTCTTGAATGCCCACCGCGCGTCGATCTCCGCCTGTGTTGTCACATCCGCGGCGATGGCGGCGGACACACCGGCGCGGTAGAGGCGGCGGCTCTGCGCTCCGACCCCGTCGCCCCACGCTGGGCCAGCGGTCATCTGGTCGAGTAGGATGAAGCAACCGCCGGGCCTGAGCGCCTTCGCAATGCGGTGTAGTGTCTCCCCCAGGGCCTCGGGCGGCACGTGATGTAACATGAAGGACGAGAGCACGACCTCACAGGGCGGCAGCTTGCAGGTCGTCGCCTCTCCTTCGCGCACTTGGGCGCGGTCGCCGTGTTTCTCCAGCTTCTGCCGCGCCATGTCCAGCATGGCCGGTTCACTGTCTATCGCGATGGCCGAGGCGCGAGGAAAACGAGCGAGCACACGGTCGGTTAGTGTCGCGGTGCCGCATCCCAACTCGACGCAGGTGAAGGCATGGTCTGGCTCTTGCGGCAGGAACTCCAGCACAAAGGCCAGGCCGGCCTGATAGCTCGGCCCGGCTACGATCGGCTGAAGCCGGTCGTAGCTCTCGGCGACGGGGACGAAGTAGGAGTCGCCCTCGCACACCTTCGTGTCAAGGTGTATACGTGACGAGGGGAAACGGGCAGCCGTCACACGGTACGGACGGAACCCCTGGGCCTGCCAGAAAGCTCCCGAGATCGGGTTATCGGTGGCGTACCCGACCTCCACCATCGGCATGCCTTCTTGTTGGAACCATTCCATGGCCTCCGCCACGAGAGCTTTGGCGACACCCCTCCGTCGCGCTGTCGGAGCGACACAGATCTCCTCGAGGACGCCGCGCGCGGATGGCACGAGCACGGGCGGCCTTTGCCCCTTAGCTGCGACCAGATAGCCAACGGCTTCACCGTCTTGTTCCGCGATGAAGATACGGCGGTTTGCGTCCTGCATCATCTGGTTCAAGTACCCGCGGTACCGCTCCTCCGCGTCCGACGTCAGTGTCCAGACATGGGGGGCGACCTCCTGGTGGAACGCCATCAACACGCGCCAGAGGGTCATAATGGACTCAGAGTCATGCTCGGTCGCCAGTCGCGCAGCAGTCTCGCTCATTACTTCCTCCTCGCCACAGAGATCATCCCTCGACTCGTGCGGTTCAAGTCACCGTTTCCGGCAGACATACAACCCATGGTTGGAGTAGCCAGTATGGAGGGCTTCTCGCAGGTGGCATAATGATACTTGAGCCACTGTTCGGACTCGGCATCGTCGAACGTGTCGATCGACCCTGTCCGCCAGCAGCATGGCGATGCCGTCAGTACCGGCGTTCGCCAAGCGCTCAACCGCGACCTTCGCTATCCACGGGTCTTCGTGGCGGCTCAGGTCAGGCTTCATCTGCTGGCCTCCCATAACCCCAAGCTTCCTCCGAGAAGCGCTGGATCGCGTCGCTCATGGGCTTGGCTCCTTGAGCACTTTCTGGGTCGTCGTTGCGCTGCTGGCATCCTGAAAACCGAGGCTATGGTAGAAATCGCGCTCTCATTGAGGTAGTGGAGGTTGAGGACGCGGGCCCCCTTATGCCAAAGACGGTTCTCCAACTCAGACATGAGACTGCGGCCGATGCCTCGTCGCTGGTATGACGGATGCACAGCCACGTTGTGGGCCCATCCCCGATATCCATCCCACGAACCCATGACTGTACCTATGACCTGTCCTGCGACGCAGGCGACGAGGAAGAGATCAGGGTCTCGGCTCAGTTTCCTCGCGACTTGCTCTCTTGTCAGTAGAGACCAGCCCTGGAATCCAACAGCTCGCCACAGCGCCATGACTTGCTCATAGTCACCCAAGTGGAAGGCGCTGATGCGGATGCCGCCCTCCTCGGGCTCACGGTTGATCTCTTCCCACTCCTCCCGCAAGATCGCCATCACCACGACGTCTATCCACTGCCCGCGCTTGAGTTTGGCCCGACGCATGACGCCCTCATGCCGGAAGCCGACTTTCTCGTAGCATCGAATCCCGCGCGGGTTGTGTGATCCCACGTGCAGCCAGATGCGCTGCAGGCCCATCTCCTCGAAGCCGAATGCGCACGCCTCCCGCGTCGCAGCCGTCCCGTAGCCGCGATTCCACGCCGTCTTGTCGCCGATCGCGATGCTGTAGCACCCCGTCGTCCCGGACTCCTCGCCTAGCAGTTCCAGTTCGCACATGCCGATGAGCCGCCCATCGACCTCGATGGCAAAGGGACGATCCCGGCTCTCCGGCGCGGTCTTCCGGGCCAGCCACTCTCGCTCGGACTCGAGCGTGATACCGGTAAACTCGCTGATGGCAAAGGCCGTCACCTCCGGATCATTCAACCACCGCACAAACTCCGGCAAATCGGCCTCGGTAATCGGCCTCAGGCATACTTGCTGATCGCTCATCTTCGCCCTCCTAACGGTCGCTGCAGCTCATCTGCCCAAATGAAAGACCACAGGCTACTTCAGATTGCCTGTGGTCCTGGGAACGACTCTGGTTGCGGATTCAGTTCATGTGGCTGGACCGACAGGCGGGGGATCATAGACGCGCGGCATGATGCACCGATCAATGGATCGGGTAAGGTGCGCGCCAAACGAATTGTGCCGGTTGGTCAGCATGACAGCGCCAAACATATCATCCGACCGGACTTATCGTCAAGCGCGGTTCGCTTCTTTATCCAGGTGAGGAAACCGCACTCATCCCCGAAACCGGAAGCCCGTCCACAGAAAATGAGTGTTCGCAGATGAGTATAGTTTCCTCCACCTCTTGCGAATCAGAAACCAGGTCTCGCCCAGAGAAGGTTTGATCCCAGGTCAGTCACCACTCGCGCAGTGGCGAAACCGCGCAACTCGTCCGATGTTGTTGAGAGTATTCGATCTTGGGTCTGTTTCCACCACCATGGTCTCATCCGGGACCATCTCTTGGCGCTTCTAATCTCCCTCGCTGTAGCCGCAGTGCGCCCGTGTGGGCGCTGGGCGCGTCTGGTCGCCCTGATACCTGTGGACGGCTTCCCGTGTGCTGGCTTCCATTCTGGCCTCGAAACCGCCTTTTGGGCCCGATTGCTCTCTGTTTTCCGCCGAGTTCGGCCTCTCTCCGCGGCCAACAGAGAATCCCGGGCCGTGCTCGCAAAGGACCCCCCGGAGGGAACTCACCCAACCCGATGCGCCAAGAGGGAGCAACAACGTAGGAGATTTCGGCCGCATTTCCGCGGTCTCGGGGAGTTGACCAATCGATGGAAAAGGGCGCATAATCCATCTGGATGCCTCTGAACGGCACTCCTGCGTTCACGGCGCGGGCCAGAGGAGACAGGCGACAGGGCCTCGTGACAATGTTTCGTTCGTGATTATCTGAGGGTGAGTGCACGCCCGACGAGTTCACAGCGGCGCCGAGCGACGATTGGAAAGCTTAGATGGCAAGATCGACCGTGCAGGCGTGTCTTCGAGCGAACGCTTCGGAGCTGGTTGGAGACGAGAGAATGCGGTCGGCAGCGCGCTCCCTGGACCATGCCGAGTACGGAGCGTGGCGGTGCGAGGACGCGGGCGGCCAGAAGTCGGAACTGGTTGATTTCCTGGTGGTTGCCGGGCAGGCGGTGCTGAGTCTTCCGCCAGGCCCGGACGCCCCGGAGGGATTGCAGGACACGGCCGGGATCGAGCTGGGGCCAGGCTCCGTGGTGTACTTCCGCTGCCCGCGGTGCCGACGTCGCGTGCGAGATCTCTACCTCTATGGCTCCCACTTCTGGTGCCGGCCTTGCCACGGGCTGGCCTATGCCTCCCAGCAAGAGAGCCGTCCCAAATGGCTACGCCGGACGCGGCAGGAGGTGGCCGCAGCCAGACGAGAAAGGTTTCGCCAGAGGCTGGAGGAGGCGAGGGGAGCGACGCCCGAGCCAGACTGGAAGCAGCAGCGGCAAGAGATCCAGCGCCGGCTGGAGGAGGAGATGCGGGAGCAGGCGCGGCAACGCCGGCTCCGCCATGTCCGGCATACCGGGCGCCCGGGGCGTCCCCGAGAGAAGCGCCCGTACCAGCACGACGATTCCCGGCGGGTGAAGCTGCAGCCGGGTGAGGCCTACTGCTGTCGCTGCCGGGCGGCCAGACCCTATCGCTACCCGCGCCGTGCGGAGCTGCTCTGCGCGCTGGATGTGGCGAAGGGAATCGAGATCGACCGGACCGCGATCCGGGCGCGGTGCCGGGTGTGCAATACCCCGGTGTTCCGGATCGTGCGCCCGGAGGAGGCAGAAGGCCTCCAGGACTTCTACGGATAGTCTCCTGCCGAGCAGTGGCACACTCATGGCAATCCTGGCGGTGCTCTCTCAGCCGTAGTGCGTGTGTTCGGCGGGGCCGCCCCTGAGGTCTGCGAAGCTCTCCTATAGGGAACCGCACCGCGGTGGTCCCGGGAACTCGCGCGAGGCGCGGACCAGAGAAAAAAGGACTGGACTTGTTCGGCGATCCGAGCGATGTCATGTGTCACATCTCAGTCCCGGGAGAGAGACACATGAGTAAGAGCACGCTCGCACAGATGGCCGAACTGGACCATCTCTCGATGTCCGACCTCCAGAAGCGCTGGAGGGACCTAATCGGGACGGACCCACCCCGCTACAACCGGGGCTTCCTTGTCCGTCGCCTCGCCTACCGGATCCAGGAGCTGGCCTATGGCGGGCTCAGCCAGGCTGCCCGCGCCAAGATGGATGAACTGCTGGCAGAGGCCGGGTGTGACGAGCTCGGCTCCCTCCGGCCCGGAAAGCAAGTCCGCAGTGGCCACCGCGACCTGCCGGTAGCGGGCACACGGCTGATCCGAGAGTGGAATGGCCAGCGTCACGAAGTCACGGTGGTGCAGGGTGGCTTCGCCTACCAAGGCCGACGCTACCGTTCCCTGACCGCCATCACCCAGGCCGTCACCGGCACTCACTGGAATGGGCCCTTCTTCTTCGGACTGCGCGCCACCAAAGAAGAAGAGCGGGTCTCATGAGACGCCCGCGAGATCCCGAGGGCGCTCCCGTCCCCCGCGTGCGTTGCGCCATCTACACCAGGAAGAGCACGGACGAAGGCCTGGACTCCGACTTCAACTCCCTCGACGCCCAGCGGGAAGCGGCGGAGGCCTACATCCTCTCTCAGCGTCAGGAGGGATGGGTCGCACTGCCTGATCGCTACGACGACGGCGGCTTCTCCGGCGGCAACCTGGAGCGCCCAGGCCTGCAGCGGCTGCTGGAGGGCGTCGAGGCCGGCCGCATCGACTGCGTGGTGGTCTATAAGGTGGATCGGCTCTCCCGCTCCCTGCTGGACTTCGCCCGGCTGATCGAAGTTTTCGATCGGCGCACCGTCTCCTTCGTCTCCATCACCCAGCAGTTCAACACCACCACCTCCATGGGAAGGCTGGTGCTGAACATCCTGCTCTCCTTCGCTCAGTTCGAGCGGGAGATCATCGGGGAGCGCATCCGCGACAAGGTGGCGGCCACCAAGCGTAAGGGCATGTACACCGGAGGCCCTCCGGTGTTGGGCTATGATGTGGACCGGGAGCGCAAGCGGCTGGTGGTAAACCCGGAGGAGGCGGAGCTGGTGCGGCATATCTTCTCTGAGTTCGCGCAGAGCGGCTCCACCACCAGGCTCGCGCAGCAACTGAATGCCGAGGGCCACACCACCAAGTCGTGGACCACGAAGAAGGGCGTAACCCGTGCCGGTATGCCCTGGGACAAGGCCCACCTCTACCATGTCCTCAACAACCCCCTCTACATCGGGGAGGTCTCCCACAAGGACCAGCGCTACCCCGGGGAGCAGGAGGCGATCGTGGCCCGCGAGCTGTGGGAGCAGGCGCATGCCATCCTGAGGAAGCATTACCGCGCCCGGGGGGCGCGCCTACGCACCCCGGGGCCGGCGCTGCTGCGGGGGATCATCCGCTGCGCCCACTGTGACTGCGCCATGGGGCCGGTCTTCACCCGCCGGCGGGGGCGATGCTACCGCTATTACCAATGCCTGCATGCCTCCAGGAACGGCCACCAGACCTGCCCCACGCGATCGTTGTCAGCCGGGGAGATTGAGGGGGTGGTGGTGGAGCAACTCCGCAGTCTGTTCCGCAACCCGGAGGCGCTGGTGAAGCGTTACCAGGAACTCAAGACGCAGCCACCGGGCGGCTTCGGCCAGCGGGACATCGGGGAGGCCCTCGCCGCGCTCGACCGGATGTGGGATCAGCTATCTCCGGGCGAGCAGGAGCGGATCGTGCAATCGCTTGTGAAGCAAGTGGACATCCACCCCGACCGGGCCGACGTGAAGGTCAGCGCGGAAGGCCTGACCTCGCTGATCATAGAGCTGCGGCAACCTACTGGCGTACGGGAGGTGGCCGCATGAGCCGGCACACAGATTCGGGCAGTGCGGCAAGCGATGCATGCGTGGTGGTGAGCGTGCCGCTACAGACGAAGCGGCGCCGAGGCCGCAAGGAGGTCATCGTCCCTGCCGGCCGGGGTCCTGGGGCACCAGCATGGCCAAGAACGAATGCATCCCTGGCTCTCACCATCGCCCGCGCCCATCGCTGGCGGGAGCTGCTGGAGGAGGGGCGCTTCGGCAGCATCCGCGCACTAGCGCTGGCACTGGGCGTGGATAACTCCTATGTCGCCCGCCTGGTGCGGCTGTCGCTGCTCGCGCCTGACATCGTGGAGACCATCCTCGACGGCACGGAACCGAGTGGGCTTTCTCTGGCGAAGCTCTTCCGGGCTCCGCTCGATTGGGGGCGTCAACGCCGGGATCTCAACGCTCCCTTCCGTCAGTAGTCTAGGTGCTTCGCTGACATGGTATACCGTGCAGTGGTCGGCCGGAACGCGGCGACAGCGCCAATGGCAGCGATGCCGGCGTACACCCAACCGGCCAGCGAAAGCCCGACACAGGCACACGTGACGCGCCGTTCGCGGCCTCGTGCGCATGCCGACATGCTTGCAGTCACCATCCGTCCCGTGTCGAGCACGCCGCCATCTGCTGCGGAATGGTTATGCCGACAGCAGCGCGGGGCTCGCGGACACATATGCCATCACCATCGGCCTGGCGAGGGCCTCGTCAGGTCTACCCGGCAAGATGACGGAGCCCCGCGGGCCCGCAGCCTGTGGCAGAGGCAGACAGGACATAGGCTCCCGGTGCGGGACGCGGCTTGCACCGCGCGTACCGCAGCCGCGCGGTCAGTCAGTCACGCCGCGCCCGGGAGAAGCCAGGTCCGCTCTCCCCGTCAAATCCCTCGGAAGCGACACAACAAGCCACGAGAGCTTGACGGTTCTCAGGCGCAGAGGTACCGTGTCACCATGCAAGCTGGTAGAGTGCAGACAGAGCAGGGCGACATCGCGGGCCATTCCCTGAGGCCCCACGTCTGCTACCTCGCGCCGGTGAAGCGGCCCGATCCTGGCATTTTCCCCGCGGATCGACAGGTTCCGGTATTCGCCATAGTTGCGGAGGCCGACCTGAGCCAGGCCACTCTGCGGGACGAGAAGTGGGAATGGGGTCGAGTCGAGGTGTAGAGCGTCAGCGAAAGTGGGACAAAAGGGGGTCTGGAGTTAGCTACACCTCCGGCCTTCCCGCTCTTGTATCTGTGCACAGGCCCCTCATCCTTCGGTAGCGTTCCCGGCGCGCGATCA
>JBEKKD010000123.1:0-9738 GCA_050010895.1 Armatimonadota bacterium | reverse complement strand
CGCCCGTGCGCGACCCAGGGTTCGATACGGGAGCGGATGGGTTCTGGTGGGCCTGGCCGGGCTTCAAACCCGGTATGAGGCCATAGCATGGTCTCAGGTGGGTTCGATTCCCACACGCTCCCGCCATGTGCTATGCTGTGGAGGGGTACTCCCGACCAGATCATGACTGTCAAGCTTCCCAACATACCGCTCTGGGGCGCCAGACTGAAGGCCCAGTTGATCGGCCTCGTGGCGCTCAACAGCTATTTCTGGGCTCCCATCGGGAAATACGCTTGCATTCCCGTGTTGAACTGCTACGCGTGCTCACTCGCCACCACCGCATGCCCGATCGGCACCATCACAGCTTTCGCGCTTCTGCGCGAGATCCCGTACTACGTCATTGGTACGCTCGGCATGATCGGCGTGGCGGCGGGCCGGCTTTTCTGCGGCTGGGCATGCCCGTTCGGGCTGGTGCAAGACCTGCTCTACCGCATCCGGTCGCCCAAGTGGCGGCTACCCCGTGGCGCGAACGCCCTGAAGTACGCTCTCCTGGTCGTGTTGGTCATCGCGGTGCCGATCGCGCTGGGGGGCGGGGCGCAGAAGACCGGTGCGGACCGCGTGGTCAAGCAGTCCACTGGCGCCGCGGATTACTGCGCGCTGGTCTGTCCCGCCGGTACGCTCGAGGCCGGCGTTCCGGGGCTGGTGATCAACAAGAAGATTCGCGAGGACATGTCCTGGAGGAGCTGGCTGAAGCTTGGACTGCTCGCGGCAGTCCTGGGGCTGATGGTCGTCTCGCGGCGCAGCTTCTGCCGCACCCTCTGCCCGCTCGGAGCGGCTATGGCGCTGACATCCCGCGCGAGCTTCCTCCATCTCAGCACGGACCAGGATCGCTGCACCCGCTGTATGGCATGCGTATCGGCGTGCCCGACCTGCGCCCGCACCGTTCCTGATGGCACACGACCGAAGGAAGCAACCGCGGAGTGCGTGCTCTGTCTGGAGTGCGTGCGCGGCTGCCCTGAGTCGGAAGCCCTGTGCGCGAAGCTGGGCGCGAAGATCGTCATGACCAGCAACTCCCATCCGGCGCCTGCGGCACACGAAGGAGCCATCAGTGCGTAAGCTGCGCTGGGTCATCCTCATCGCGCTTCTAGCCGTCGCTATCGGTGTGCTGCTGTACGGCATCTATCAGGGCGACGCCCAGTTCGTGTTGGAGAATGCGAAGGCATTCTGCTTTACATGACCGCTGGGCGGCAAGTGACCGCGCGTGACGTGGTCCACCAGGTAGCACACGAGCAAGCTCGATGAAACTTCACAACCTGCCACGAGTAGACGAGATCCTCTCCCACCCGCGGATGCTGGCGGCCGCCGCAGACGTCCCGCGGCATCTGGCGCGAGACGCGGCGCGGGATGCCATCCAGGAGGTCCGCTCGCGAGCGCTCGCTGGTGAGCTGGTAGACGATACGCTCGACGCCATTGCTGCGGCCGCGGTTGCAGCCCTGCGCGGCAGGCTGACGCGCAGCCTCCGGCGCTGCGTCAACGCGACCGGTGTGATCCTCCACACCGGCCTAGGTCGTGCTCCACTCTCCGAGGCAGCACGCCACGCGCTCGCCGAAGTTGCATCGGGCTACTCAAATCTGCAGGCCGATGTCGGATCCGGCGAGCGCATGCCCCGGGAGGTCCACGTCGAGCACCTGATACGCGAGCTGACCGGCGCTGAAGTCACTATTGTCGTGAACAACAACGCTGCTGCGACGGTGCTCGTGCTCAACACCCTCGCGGCCGGCCGCGAAGTCATCGTCTCGCGGGGCGAAATGGTCGAGATCGGCGGGGCGTTCCGCATTCCCGACATTATTGCTCTCTCGGGCTGCCGGCTGGTGGAAGTGGGGTGCACGAATCGCACCCACCTGCGGGATTACCGCCGCGCGATTACCGCGGATACCGCGCTCCTGCTCGCCGTTCACCAGAGCAACTACCGGATCACGGGTTTCGCGTCGCAGCCCGCGCTGAGCGGTCTCACTGCGCTCGCGCACGAGCACAGCATCCCGTGCGCGCACGATCTGGGCAGTGGAGCGCTGCTCGACCTGGCGCAGTTTGGCCTGCCGCACGAGCCGAGCGTGCCGGAGAGCCTGGGCGCGGGCGCGGACGTCGTCTTCTTCAGCGGCGACAAGCTGCTGGGGGGCCCGCAGTGCGGAATCATCGTCGGGAAACCGGCGGTGCTCGACCGGATGCGCTCGAACCCGTTCTACCGCACCTTCCGCGTGGACAAGCTCACGCTTGCGGCGCTCGAAGCCACCCTTCGCCTTTTCCGCGACACCGCGGCGCTCGCCGAGCAGCACCAGGTCATGCGAGTCCTTACCGCGCCACCTGAGCGTATTCGGGAGCGCGCGGAAGCGCTAGCTGCGAGGCTGCGCGAAGCGTGCAACGGCCGAGTTCAGGTGACAGCAACGCCCGGAGAGTCCGCGATTGGCGGCGGGTCGCTCGCCGGGCACTCGCTGCCCACCGTCGTAGTGACCGTTCGCTCACACCAGATCGGCGCCGGCGAGATCGCGTCCCGGCTGCGCCTGGGCGACCCGCCGATCTTCGCCCGCGTGCATGATGACGCTGTTCTGATCGACCCGAGGACCGTTCTCCTCGATGAAGAAGTGCACATCATTTCCGCGTTCCAGCGGATCACGTCATCGCCCGACACCAAGAGATGACTGCTCCCCGCCACATGGTATTCGGCACCGCCGGACACGTCGATCACGGCAAGTCCGCACTGGTGCGCGCCCTGACCGGCACCGACCCGGATCGACTGGCCGAAGAGAAGGCGCGCGAGATGACCATCGATCTCGGCTTCGCCTTCCTGGATCTGCCTGGGATCGATCGCCCTGTCGCGATCGTGGATGTGCCCGGTCACGAGATGTTCGTGCGCAATATGGTCGCCGGGGCGACCGGCATGGATGCCGCGATCTTCGTCGTCGCAGCGGATGAAGGCGTGATGCCGCAGACCGTCGAGCACCTGCACGTGCTCAACTATCTCAAGGTCGCCGCGGGCGTGATCGCGTTGACGAAGGCAGATAAGCCGTCGCCCGAACGTATCGCCCGGGTTTCCGCCGACGTGCGATATCTGGTCGCGGACAGCTTCCTCGCTCAAGCCGCGATCGTGCCGGTTTCGATCGTGACGGGCCAGGGCCTGACCGACCTATGCTCGGAACTGGCCCGCATCGCGCTCGCCGTGCCCACGAAACCAGTGAACGGCCCATTCCGCCTACCCATAGATCGTGTCTTCACCATCAAAGGCGCGGGAACGGTCGTCACCGGAACCGTTGTCTCAGGTTCGCTTCGCGTCGGGGACCGGGTCGCGTGCCTGCCGCGCGAGAGACTTCTCCGAGCGCGAATCCTCCAGGTGCATAACGAGATGGTGAAAGAGATCGCGGCGGGCCAGCGTGCGGCCATCAACCTCGCCGACGTCGAGAGGCACCTGTTGGAGCGGGGGGATGTGCTTGTCTCACCAGGTGCTCTGACTTCGACCTACATGCTCGACGCCCGCGTCAGTCTCGGGAAAGGAGCGGCGCGTCCACTCGCGCAGAGGACGCGTGTTCGCGTCCATCATGGAACGACCGAGGTGATGGCCCGCGTCGTTTTGCTCGAGGGTGACACACTCGATCCGGGCGGATCGGCGCTGGTGCAGCTTCGCCTCGAATCCGCGCTGGTGGCGGCCGCCGGCGACCCGTTCGTGCTTCGGTCCTATTCGCCCATGCACGTTATTGGCGGAGGCGTGGTGGTCGACCCGCACCCCCCCAAGCGGGCCAGGGCGGCCGGCGCGCAGGATGTGGCTGAACGCGAACGGCTGCCGATGACCGAGATCGTCCTCGAGCTACTCGATCGCGCCGAGGGTCCGGGCGTCGTATTCTCAGAGCTTCAGACGCGTTGCGGGCTCTCTGCCGGCGAACTGCGCGCGGCGCTCGATGAGCTGTTATCCGATGGGCGCGCCATCTCCGGACGGCGCAATATGTGGTTCAGCGCGGCTGCTGTCGGCGAGGCCGCCGTCGAGCTGACGGCGGGGCTCGCGGCGCATCATGGCAAATACCCGGTTCTCGCGTACGCGCCCTTGAACGCGATCGCAGTCGCGCGACCTGAGGAGCGCGAGGTCCACCGGCTCGCGCTGGAATCGCTCGCCCGATCCGGAGGCGTCATCATCGCCGGAGATCGCGTGCGCTTGGCGACGCATCAGCCCCAGTGGAATGCGAAGCTGGCGGCTGCGCGAGACGCGGTGCTCGACGCCATTCGCAAGGGCGGGTTAGCGACGCCGTCCCCGCGCGAGCTTTCGGTAGAATGCGGGATTGACGAGGACGTGTGCCAGGAGGTGCTGGATGCCCTCGTCGATGCGGGCGTTCTGGCGACCAGCACAGCGGGGATATACGTGGATCCGCAAGCGCTCAGGGATGCCCGCGAGCGCGTCATTGCCTATCTGGAGCAGCATCCGCGCATGTCCATTGGCGACGCCCGCGATCTGCTCGGGGCGTCGCGGAAGTATCTCCTCCCCTTCCTCGAGCGGCTCGACAGCGAAGGCGTGACCATGCGCCAGGGTGACCACCGCGTGTTGGGCAAGCGGCCGCAGGCCAGATCCTAGTTCCTCGGGTGGGCCGCAGCCCCGCCATTTGCCGGCCCATTCGGCCGAGCCCGATGAACCGATGGCGGGCTTGTGCACGCCCTCATCCTCCCTGTTCCGAGCGCACAAGCTCCCGTGCGCTCGCGGCTATGCTCGCGACAGTCAGACCATGCTTCTCCAGCAGTTCATCGGCCGTGCCCGACTCGCCGAATGTGTCCCGTACGCCGAGGCGCCGCAGCGGAACGCGCGTTTGGCTGCGCTCTGCCAGCACCTCCGCGATCGCGCTACCAAGGCCACCGATGGTGCTGTGCTCTTCGACCGTGAGAACGGAGCCGGTCCGGCTGCACGACGCAAGCACCGCATCCGCATCCAGCGGCTTGAGGGTGTGGACGTTCAGCACCTCTGCCGCGATTCCGTCTCTCCGGAGCAGTTCCGCCGCCTCGAGAACGCGGCCGAGAATCACGCCGCAGGCGATGATCGTGATGTCATCGCCGGATCGGCGCACCTCCGCCGCGCCGATGGCGAAGGGCGCGGCCGCGTCTCGCCACGCAGGCGTTTCATAGCGACTCAGTCGCAGATAGACAGGCCCATCTCGCTGCGCGGCCGCCTGTGTGGCCAGCTTCGCCTCCTCGAAGTCCGACGGCACGATGACGCACATATTGGGCAGGCTGCGCATCAGTGCCGCGTCGAGAACCGACTGATGGGTTGCACCGTCAGGCCCCTGGGTTATGCCGGCGCTCGACCCGGCGAGCTTCACGTTCAATGACGGGAGCGCGACTTGCTGGCGGATCTGGTCGAACGCGCGCCCGGTGATGAACACGGCGAAGGAGTTGGCGAACGGGATCATCCCGCCGAGCGCGAGCCCTACTGCAGTGCTGACCATGTCCTGCTCGGCAATGCCGATCTCGAAGAAACGATCCGGGAACGCCTCGGCGAAACGATCCGTTCGCGTTGAGTGAAACAGATCCGCGTCTACGACGGCGATGCGTTCGTCCTGTTTCCCTAGCTCCAGCAGCGCCTCTCCGTATCCGTCCCTGGTCCCTCGGTTTGCCGCCACCATTCAGCCTCCCATGGCCGCAAGGGCGGCCTCGAGCGCCGCGACTGCCTCCTGGAGCTGCTCGGGGCTGATTGCCACATTGTGGAACCCAGGCTGTCCCTCCATGAATGGCACCCCTTTGCCCTTCACCGTGTTCGCGATAATCGCGGTCGGCGCGCCCTTCGCCTCGGTCGCCTCGTCCAGGGACCGGCAGATCGAGCTCATGTCATGTCCGTCGATCTCCCACACTCGCCAGCCGAACGACTCCCATTTCGCTGCGAGCGGTTCGACGGCCATGCGCTCTTCCGTCCTGCCCATCGCCTGAAGCCCGTTGCGGTCGACGATCACTGTCAACGTGTCGATCCTATGATGGGCGGCGGTCATCGCCGCCTCCCATACCTGCCCCTCCTGGCATTCGCCATCACCCAGGAGCGCATAAACGCGGTAGCTGAGTTTTCGGGCTCGGCCCGCGAGCGCCATGCCGTTCGCAACCGACAGTCCCATGCCGAGCGACCCGGTGTTCGCTTCCAGCCCGCAGGTTCTGCGCATGTCGGGGTGGCCCTGTAGGGTGCTGCCGAAGCGCTTGAGACTTGCCAGTTCCGACGCCGGGAAGTAGCCGCATTGCGTGAGGCAGACATAGAGCGCGGGAACGGAGTGCCCCTTGCTCAGTACGAACCGGTCTCGCTCGGGCCAATCCGGCTCGCGCGGGCGAATGCGCATCTTATGGAAATACAGCGCGACGATCAGGTCGGCAGCCGATAGCGACCCGCCGAAGTGGTGAGACTGCCCGTGCCCCATCGCCTTCACGATCTCAAGCCGCACCTCGGCCGCGCGCCGTTCGAGCGTGTTGATGTCAGTACCAGCCATTCGTGCCCTCCGGCTAGACGACGTACGTCCCCGATATCTGCGCCGATGGCCAGATGATGATGTCACTGACGGTCACGCGAGCGGGCTGACTGACGGCGAAGTACACGGCATCGGCCACGTCGGAGGGCTGGAGCATCGCCGCCCTCCGCTCTGGGCTCGGCGCGTTAGGTCGTTTGTCGATCAGCGGCGTATCCACCTCGCCCGGGCTGATCGCGCACGCACGGACGCCGTACCTGCCCTGTTCGAGGTTGATGGACTCGGTGAACGCCAAGAGCGCGCGCTTCGACGCGCAGTAGTGCGTCCCCGCCCCGGCGGAGGTCAGATGCGCCGCGGCCGAGACGATGGTGACGATGCTTCCGCCGTTGCGCTTGAGCAGAGGAAGGAAGGCGTAGGTGCAATGGAACACGCCGTTGAGATTGACGTCGATCACGTGTTTCCACTGCTCCGGGGCCATATCGTCGAGCGTTCGCTGTTTTGTGTTCGTCCCTGCCGAGTTCACGAGAATGTCGACGCGCCCGAATCGCTCTTCCACCGACCTGGCGGCCTCACGGACCTGCTCCAGCTTCGTGATGTCCACCTGCAGAGCCATCGCGGAGTCGCCGAGCGCGAGCATGCCGACAGCCGCGTCCAGCGCCTGCTGCTGGAGATCCAGCAGTGCGACGCGGCATCCCGCCGCGCCCAGACGGGCCCCAGCGGCCGCACCGATGCCGCCACCTCCGCCTACGATCACCGCAACCCGACCTGCTACCTCATCATTCGCCCGCAACGCCGTCACCTCCCGAGGGGGATTGCCGTACAGCCTCAGGCTCTGCTGCCACCAAGTCGTCTATTTGGGGCCGCTCCGAGCGAATCCTTTTGCCAACGCTGTCATCAGCGCTGGCCCGGCTCCTGGTGCAGGGAGGGGGATGCGGCCGGAGAAGGACATGGCCGGTCTCTGTCGCGGGGGACGAGGCATTTGCGGCACGGGCAGGAGGCGATCTATGGATGAGCTCACTCTTCGTGTGAATGGTGTCGAACATGAAGTCACGGTTGACGGCTCCCGCAGTCTTCTCAGCGTCCTTCGCACGGAGCTGGGCATGACGGGCACGAAGTATGGCTGCGGCGCAGGGGAGTGCGGCGCCTGCACGGTGATGATGGACGACCAGGCGGTCCGCTCCTGCGTTCTCCCCGTATCGGCCGCCCAGGGGCGCTCCATCACTACCATCGAGGGCCTTGGCGCGGGGAAACTGCACCCGGTGCAGGAGGCGTTCCTCGAAGTACAGGCGTTCCAGTGCGGGTACTGCACGCCTGGACAGGTGATGAATGCCGCCGCCCTTCTCAGGCGCAGCCCGTCGCCAAGCGAGTCCGACATTCGCACCGCGATGTCCGGCAACCTGTGCCGCTGCGCCACATACCAGCGCATTATCCGTGCTGTCCAGCTTGCTGCTCAGAAGATGTCGGGGGTGAGGTGAAGCCATGAGTGAGAGCGATCACGGGCTGACCCGGCGGCAGTTCCTCGGCCTGACCGGTGGACTTATTATCTCGTTCACTATCCCCGCGCGGTTCGCCACCGCGGCCGATGATGCCGAAGCAGCGGCGGAGGACATCAACGCATGGCTCCGCATCGGCCCCGATAGCAAGGTGACGGTCTTCGCCGGCAAAGTGGAGATCGGCCAGGGCCTGCGCACGTCATTCGCACAGATGGCCGCCGAGGAGCTCACCGTTCCCGTCGCCAACGTCGAGGTCGTGTTGGCAGATACCGATCTGACTCCGTTTGACGAAGGCACGTGGGGCAGCCTCTCCGTCCGCACGGTCGGCCGCCAGATCATGGCCGCCGCCGCGAAGGCGCGCGAGATCCTGACTCAGATGGCCGCCGAGAAGTGGGGCGTGAGCGCCGACAAAGTGACTGTCAGCGACGGCCGCGCCTCGCTCGTCGGCAACGCTTCCACATCGGTCGCCCTCGGCGAACTGACCCAGGGCAGGCGAATCACGCGGCAGCTACAGGGCGAGCCGAAGCTTCGGCCGCCCGACACCCATGAGGCTATCGGGGCGTCGGTCAAGCGCGTCGAGGGACCCGCGGTGGTGACGGGTCAGGAGCAGTTCGTTGGCGATGTCCGGCTGCCGGGAATGCTGTATGGGGCCGTACTCTATCCTCCGTCATTCGGCGCGAAGCTCACGTCCGTCGATGCGTCGCGTGCGGAGAAGGCCCCCGGCGTCGTCGCGCTCGTGCAGAAAGCCGGAATCGTTGGTATCGTAGCCGACCGGCCGGATATCGCTCAAGACGCACGCTCTCTCATCAGAGCCACCTGGAGTGAGGCCGCCAACCCGTCGATGGACGTTCTGTGGGACAGCTTCCGCAGGACTGCCAAGCTTGAGGACACCGTCGTCGAGGACGGCAAGGTCGAGCCGGCGCTTGCCTCCGCAGCGCGGACATTCACTGCGACCTATCGGACCGCGTTTCTCGCTCACGCGCCCATAGAGCCCCATATTGCCGTGGGTTCCGTCGAGAATGGCAAGGCCCTGGTCTACTCGAGCACGCAGACGCCGTTCCCGCATCGCGATGAGGTAGCGAAAGCGCTCGGGATTGACAAGAAGAATGTGCACGTGATCGCGCCGCGGGTCGGCGGTGGATTCGGCGGGAGGGAGAGCGCGGACTGCGCAGTCGCCGCAGCCCTGATGTCGCGCAGAGTGGGCCGGCCGGTGATGGTGGGTCAGACGCGCTCGGAAGAACTGACCTGGAACTACTTCAAGCCTGCCGCGCTCATCGACGTCCGCTGCGGAGTCGATGGCGGCGGCCGGATCGTCGCCTGGGACTGCGACGTCTACAACTGCGGCGACCGCGGCGCCGAGCCACCGTATGGCTTCACCAATCGCCGCGTGCGCACATTCGGCTGCGATTCGCCGCTCGCCCAGGGCGCCTGGCGGGGGCTGGCCGGCTCGGCGACTACCTTCGCCATCGAGATGCACATGGACGAGATGGCCGCCGAACTCAGGCACGACCCGGTTGAGTTCAGGCTTGCCCACCTCGATAAGGATCCGCGCCTCGCGAAGACGGTGAAGGCGGTGGCGGAGCGCTACGGCTGGCAGCCGCGCACCAGCCGAACCGGCAAAGGCATCGGCCTCGCTTGCGCCAATGACGCCGGGTCGGCCTGCGCCGAGATCGCGGAGGTGGAAGTGGACCGGAAGACAGGCCTGCTCAAGGTCAACCGCGTCGTCGTCGCGCATGAGAGCGGCCTCGTGATCAACCCCGACGGTATCACCAACCAGATCGAGGGCGGGATCACCA
>JBEKKD010000122.1:0-9764 GCA_050010895.1 Armatimonadota bacterium | reverse complement strand
CTCACTTCCAATACCCAGACGTTGCCCTGGGGATCAATCGCGATGCGCGTCGCGTTGGTCGGCACGGGCCAGTTGCTTACCTCTGTCCCATCAGACGCGTACCGGTACAGATGAGCGTCAACGACGACAACAGCCCCCAGATCGCCGCCACTGGTCGAGTAGTCGTAAGTGGCTGACAACATCCACACCCCGCCATCCCGAGCCGCGGCCATATCCAGTGGCGAGCACATCACGTATGGCGGCACGGGCCCTGGCATCGGCCACATGCCCAGCAGCGCCCCATCGGCACCGTAGTGCCGGATCACCGAGTCTGCCACGTCCCAGCCGGCGCTCCAGTCGAGGACGTAGACACTTGAGTCTGGAGCTGCCGACAATCCCCAGATGAGGTGGCCTGGACTGAGCTGTGCCGGTGGGTCCCCACGGCCACCCCAGCCCAGGAGATACTGCCCGTCGCTGCTGTAGGCGTGGATGGCGAGGTAGTTGCCGTCAGCGACATACACTGTGCCCGTAGGAGTTGCGGCCACGGCCACCACCTGGGACTGAGTATAGGTGCTCGACAGCGGGGTACCCACACCCCGCGCGAGCGATGAGATCGGCCAGAACCCACTCGACGCCCCATCTCGACTGAACACGGTGACTTCCGCGCCGTTACCAACGTAGATCTGGGAGTCGTCGACAGCGACGCACGAGCGGTAGCCGTTGGCGAGCGCCGGCCACCCGAACGCCTTCTCGAACGCCGGAATATCCTCTGCCCACACCGGCGCGCATGAAATCGCTCCGAGCGCCACTACGATCAGGATGACACGCCGAATGCACATCACGACCTCACTTCCCAGTCCCTCAGTTTGGACGTCTCACGACGACGTGAGGCACATGCAATAGGACGATTATACGCCAAGCAAGCATCCGCGTGAATGAAGTGTGGGCGGGCGGATTATCATTGCGAGCCACCACCCACTGTCATTGCGAGCCGCCTTGGCTCGCCAGAGCCAAGGCGCGCGTGGCAATCTCGGCCGCGCTCCCTATCAGGGCTTCAATCCCTGAAACCTCTCCCCGATGATCACCGTCCCGTACCGCCCCTTCTTCTGCAGCGTCCCGTCAACGATCAGGCATGAATTCGAATAGATCACTTTCCCCCATTGCTCGTACACCCGCTCGAACACGGTTACGTCCAGCAGCCCCGTTTCGTCCTCCATGGTGATGAAGATCACCGTGCGCCCCGACTTGATCGGCGGCCGCTGCCTGCTAATGACGACCCCCGCGACTTTCACATGCTTGCCATCTGGCATCCGGTCCAATTGACTGCGTGAGACCACTCCGAGTTCCCGCAGCTTCTCCCGCGCGAAATAGAGCGGATGTCGCCGCACGCTCACCCCGGTCATGGAGAGCTCGGAGGCGACGGCATCGCGCTCGGTTTCGGCAGAGAGGTCTATTCCATTTCGGCCGTTCGTAGGGGCGACCCCCCAGGGTCGCCCGCCATTCGCAACCGATCGAGAGCAGAGCCCCGCCCCTACGGAGACGCCGGTGACCTTTGGGCAGGAGACATGCTCCTGCCCTACGACCGCCGCCTCCAGCGCCAATTGCCCGTTCACCTCCTGCTTTCGATCCTTCTGCCGGGCGCCGGTCTCGCAGATCTCGTTCAGTTCCCACAGCAACCTCCGCCGGTTCCCCAGGGAGTCGAACGCGCCCGCCAGAATCAGATGCTCGACCATCGGCCGCGCCAGTCCGGTGCGCGCGCAGAAACCACGCAGCGAGAGAAACGGCCCATCCTTTCGCGCCGCGAGGATCGCCTTCATCCCTGCCGCGCTCAGCCCACGCACCTGCTGCAGCGCCACGCGAATGGCGCCCTCCTCCACCCAATAGCGATCGCGGCTCGTGTTAATGTCGACCGGCCGCATCTCGACCCCGAAGTGCTTCGCCTCCTGCACGATCACCTCGGGTGGATAGAACCCCATCGGCTGATTCGAGAGAATCGACGCCAGAAACTCGGCCGGATAGTGCGCTTTCAGGTACGCGGTCTGGTAGGCGATGATGGCGAACTGCGCCGCATGCGCTTTGCAGAACCCATAGGCCGCGAACGCGGACAACTGGCGAAATGCCTCCTGCGCCACCGATTCCTCGACGCCGCGCGTCCTGCAGCCCTCCATGAACGTCCCGCGGATGCTGTCCATCTCATCCGCCGAGCGACCGTGCGTCATCGCCCGCCGGAATGTGTCCGACTCCCCCAGGCTGAGCCCCGCCAGCGCGCTCGCCACCTCCAGCACCTGCTCTTGATACAGAATCACGCCGTAGGTGTCTTCCAGGGCGGGCTTCACCGCGGGGTGAATATACCGGACCGGCTCCTTCCCATGCCGCCGCGCCAGGAATGGCCTGATCATATCCGCCTGCATCGGCCCCGGCCGAAAGAGCGAGACCTGCGCGATGATGTCGTCGAATCGCGTCGGCTGAAGCTGAGACACCAGGCCGCGCATCCCCGGGCTCTCGAGTTGGAACACGCCCACCGTGCGCGCCGACCGAATCAGCTCGAACGTCTTCTCGTCATCGAGCGGAAGATGCTCCAGGTCCAGCTCAACGCCCCGCGTCTCCCGAATCATGTGCACCGATTCGTCGATCGCGGCGAGGTTGCGCAGCCCCAGCAGATCCATCTTCACCAGGCCCAGGGCCTCGATATCGTCCTTGTCGAACTGGCTGACGATCACCCCCTTGGTGGACACCTCCAGCGGCGTGGCATCGGTGATCCGATCGCGGGAGATCACCACCCCGCCGAGGTGCACGCTGAGGTGGCGCGGGAACCCGTCAATCGCCTCGCAGATATCGAACAGCTCCTTCAGCGCGTCGAGATCGAGGCCCGACCCGCGCAGCTCGGGCAGCGTCGCGATCGCCTGTCGAATGCACCCCGCAGGAATGTAGGGCATGGACGTGCTGATGTGATCGATGAGCGGCTCGGGCAGCTCTATCGCCTTGCCTACCTCGCGAATCGCCGAGCGCGCGTTATACGTATTCACCGTCGCCACCATACCGGTGTGCTCCGCGCCGTAGCGCGTGGCCACGTACTCCAGCATCTCATCCCGGCGGCGGGAGTCGAAGTCGATGTCGATATCCGGCATGCCGCGTCGCTCGGGGTTCAGGAAGCGCTCGAATAGCAGCCGCGCCGCGATGGGATCGACGTCGGTGATGCCGAGCAGATAGCTCACCAGCGAATCCGCCGCCGACCCTCGCCCCGAGCAGCGAATCCCCCGCGCCCTCGCCTCCTCCACGATGTCCCAGACGACCAGGAAGTACTCGCAGAGTCCGAGATCGCGGATGATGGTGAGTTCGTGATGGAGACGCTTCGCGATCGGGCCTTTGTCATTCCGAGTGGAACGAGGAATCTCCCCGTTCGCCTTCTTGTGGTGTTTCGGGATCTCTGATCCCAAAACGGTTGAACCGATACACCGCGGTTTCGGGATTGGAAATCCCGAAACACCTGTGCATCGCCGCTCCACCCCCCGCCGGCACAACCACTCCAGCAGCCGCTCTGCCGTCTCGCCTTCGACCTCCTGATCGGGCTGTGGGAACCAGTCGGGGAGGCTCGGAACGACGGGATTCCTCGCTTCGCTCGGAATGACAAAGAATTGGTGTTTCGGGACTTCAGTCCCGAAACCGTCCATCCGCCGCATCCTGAAATGCGGAAAATGCAGCTTTCCCAGCCCCAGGTCCACATCGCACATCTCCGCGATTCGCGCCGTGTTCCGCAGCGCGTCGGGGTGATGCGAGAAGGCGCGCTCCATCTCCCGCGGCGACTTCAGATAGCGCTCCGGCTCGACTCGCCGGATCGGGTGCCATTCGCTGCGCGTGGTGAGCGTCTGAATGCAGGCCAGCACATCCTGAATGGGCGCTTCCTCGGGAGCGAGATAGTGCACGTTCGCGGTCGCCACCGCCGGCGCGCCCATCTCCTGCGCCAGCGCGGCCAGCGCAGCGACGATCATGCGATCGCGCTCCCCTTCTTCGAGCGTCAGTTCGATGAAGAAGCGCTCGCGGCCGAAGATATTCTGGAATCGCCGCACCGCGCGCCGCGCCCCCTCCATGTCACCTCGCCGCACGGCCGCCTGTACCTCGCCGAATCGGCATCCCGAGAGCGCGATCACATCAGCCGCGCACTGCGCGATGGTGCGGAAGCTGCACCGCGGCGCCTTGCGCCATTGCGATCCGAGCGGCGTCTCGCTTTTGTTGCTTCGGTAGCTTGCTGCCGAAGCCGCGCCGCTTCCGATGTTCGGGCAGGAGGCACGCTCCTGCCCTACACACTCCGCCTCCCTCAGCACCCGAAAATGCCCGGCCGTTATCATCCGGCACAGATTCCCGTACCCCCGCTTCGACATTGCCAGCAGCGTGAGGTGAAATCCTCCCTCCGTCGTCAGTTCCACCCCCAGAATCGGTTTGATCCCCGCGGCCTTCGCCGCCCGATAGAATCGCACCGCGCCATACATCCCGTCGTGATCCGTCACCGCCACCGCCGACATCCCGAGTTCCTTCACCCGGGCGATCAGCCGATCCACAGCGCACGTGCTGTCGAGAAATGAGAAGACGCTGTGCAGATGAAGATGAACGAAGTCCATGCGCCCACCCCCGACGTGTTTTTCAACTCGCAGCAGTATAATGCAAACATATGTTTGTGTCAAGGGGAACAATAAGGGACAGGGCGCCTGCCCTGTCCGAACGCACGCCAGCCATCATGGAGAGCGCGGGGATCCTCTACACCACGCTTACCAGCTACATTATACCATATGCTGTCAATCGTTTTAAAGAAAAGACAAGGAAATTGCTATAGTCTCACGGTGACGGAAATGCGCGCTTTTTGACGTGTTTTCATTCCACATAAGTGGAGGAATCTTGGAGATATTGTGGTCGCGAACGACGCAACGCTGCATCTCACTCTGCGACGCGATCCGACGCCGCGGCGGGCGCAGGATGCCGACTACTGCAGGCGAAAGGTCCTTAGACGTTTCACAAGCCTGCATCGGGGGAGTTGAGTATGAGATCCGCTGTGCTATTCCTGGTTCCCACGCTGATGATGTCGCTCTCGCTCGCCTATGGGGCAATGGCGAAGAAGGCGATCACAGCACGTTCAGCCACCCAGGGACGGAACGTGCTCAGGAACGGTGAGCTGAAGAGCGTCAGAGGAGGCTCGTTCGAGGACTGGTCCGGATATGATGCCGGGTATGAAGCGGACTCACAGGTGGGGCATGCTGGGCAGGAGAGCGCTCGCTGTCGGAATGCGTCGGTCTCCGAGCGGCGCGGCATATCCCAGACGGTGGCGCTGGACCAGAAGATTCCGCTGCCCATCGTCGCCGAATGCTGGAGCAGAGCGGAAGGGGTGTCCGCGGGCGGGGAGTCCGATTATTCGCTGTATCTCGATCTGGAATACGTCGATGGGACGCCGCTGTGGGGCCGGATCGCTTCCTTCGACGCCGGAACGCACGACTGGCAGAGGCGCACAGTCACCATCATGCCGTCGAAGCCGGTCAGGCGCGTGACCGTGTACGGCCTCCTGCGCGACCGCACAGGCACGGCCTGGTTCAGCG
Source organism: Armatimonadota bacterium (assembly GCA_050010895.1). Classification (GTDB taxonomy): domain Bacteria; phylum Armatimonadota; class Hebobacteria; order Hebobacterales; family Hebobacteraceae; genus JBEKKD01. The sequence goes on along the minus strand of JBEKKD010000122.1, from coordinate 4,203 downwards.
ACTTCAGCCTCCGGCAGATAGAGCTGGCGAAAGGGGTGGCCCAGTTCGACGGCGTGCCGGTGGAGGCAGGCTCTCGGCCGAAGGAGCTGCCGGCCGCCACCGCCCCGGCGGGCCTGAAAGACGGCTTCGCGCTGCGCCTCGCCGAGGACGGCAGTGTCGTCACTGACGCGGTCGGGGGCTTCTTCCTGCGCGATGTCGCGGCGAGCTCCGACTTCGTGCGGCCGCGGGGCACCTACATCGAAGCGCGGTCCGGCATCGGTTGGGAGGGCCAAGATACAGGCCTGGGGCTGAAGGTATCCGTGAACTACTCCACCCGCGAGTCCTCGACCGTCATCCGCGGCACGGTGCAGGACCTGACCGGCAGGGACCGCGCCATCACGGTGTACTTCACCTATCCGGTCGATGCTATCGGCTGGAACTGGTACGACGACCAGCGGACTGCCCGCAGGATAGAGGCGGGTGGGAAGTACCAGAACGTCGTCAACATCCAGGCCGGCGCGAACGGCTCCACCTCCCGCTACCCGCTGGCGTGCATTGCGGGAGAGAACGACGCGGTGGCGATCGGCGTTCCCCTGGATATGCCGCGGCTCTGCCGCTTCGGGTACGATGCCGACTCGCGAGAGCTGTACGCGGCCATCGATCTCGGCCTCTCGACGGAGACAGCGAAGTTTCCGTCGAGCGCGACGTTCACTCTCGTGCTCTACCGGCCCGACCCGGCCTGGGGGTTCCGGTCAGCGCTGGAACGGTACTACCAGCTCTTCCCGCAGTGCTTCACCAAGCGGAATGAGAAAGAGGGCATCTGGATGCCGTTCGCGGACATCGCCAAGGTCCGCGACTTCCGGGACTTCGGGTTCCAGTTCAAAGAGGGCGATAGCAACGTCCCGTTCGATCACGAGCACGGGATCTACAGCTTCGTCTACGTGGAGCCGATGAGCCTGTGGCTCGAGATGCCGAAGTCGGTGGAACGCACCGAGGAGCGCGCGCTCGCCTACGTTCGCGAGCGGGCGACCGCGGTGGACGAGGGCGCAAAGAGCGCGCTGAGTTCGGCCATCGAGGACGCCGCGGGCAAGTGGGTGGGCGGGCTGCGCGTCGAGCCCTGGTGCGACGGAGCGCTGTACTATCTGGACCCGAGCCCATCGGTGCCGCGCGCTTCCGGCGCGCTCACCAAGTATGAACTCAACTGGTCCGGCATCGACGGCGCGTTCAAGGGCCACCCCGATCTGAGCGGGACGTATGTGGACAGCTTCGAGATGGCGGCCGGCGTTCGCAACTACCGCCGCGAGCACTTCCGGAACGCCGAGACGCCGCTGACCTTCGACACCGAGGGGCGACTCTGTCAGCTCGGGATCTTCAGCACCTCGGAGTTCGCGAAGGACCTGGCGACGCGGATGTGGGGCGAGGGCAAGATGACGTTCGCGAACGCCGCGCCCATCGATTTCCCCTGGGGCGCGGCCTGGTTCGACGCGATGGGCATTGAGCTGGACTGGCAGCGAGAGGGCCGATACGCGCCGCAGCCGGACGCGGACATGAACTACTGGCGCGCGCTCTCGTATCAGCGGCCATATCTGCTGCTGCTCAACACGGTCTACGAGACGTTCAAGCCGGAATGGGTCGAGCTATACATGAAGCGCTCCGCGGCCTACGGCATCTTCCCCAGCATGTTCAGCCACAACGCCTCTGATGACCCCTACTGGGAACGCCCGGACCTCTACGAACGCGACCGGCCGCTATTCAAGAAGTACATCCCCGTCATCAGCGCGCTGAACGCAGCCGGGTGGCAGCCGGTGACGCTGGCCAGGTCCAGCAGTCCGGATATCTACGTCGAGCGCTTCGGCAAGCCCGGCGGCCCGCTGTACTTCACCGCGTTCAACGCCGGAGATCGGCAACAGCAGGCCACCATCAGCTTCGAAATGGCGAAGAGCCAGATCGCGTTCAGAGATGTGCTGTCGGGCACGACAGCGCGGCCCGACGGCGCGTCGCGGGTGGCCGTCGCTCTCGCTCCACAAGATCTGATGGTGCTGAAGGCGGAGTAGAGGGGGCGGGGCGCTGCGGGCCGCCGGAAGCTCCCTACTACTGAGTTTCGCCCAACGAAGTAATGGGCGAAACTCGGAAGAACACAGGCAGGAACTGGAGGGAGACGTTTGCATATCGTTACCTCGATATGCGAACGTCAGTGGTTCCTGACCCGGACCCGCGCCCCTACCACCGCCCGGTTTCCCGCGATGTCCCAGGCATAGACGTTCACCGAATACTCACCATCCGGCCACAGGGGGGCGCCGGCGCGGTCCCGCGCGGTCGTGTCCCAGCACTCCGCCGCATCTCGCGGCGTGATCCTGCCGTCGCCGTCAGTCTTCGTCACCCTGAGCATCTGATAGCGTGGGAAGGAGTCCGGATTGAAGAACGCCTTCTCCTCTTCGTGGGAGAGGTAGAGCGGCCGCACCTGGGTCTCGTCGCCGACGTCGCCCCGGTGGTCCACCACCAGCTTCTGCATGGTGTGGGTGCCATCGCTGATGGAGAGCATCACCACCGGCACCCCCAGATTGCCCATGTGGCCGGGGTAGGCGCTGTCGGTGACGGCCGCCAGTACATCGACCTGGCCGCTCACCGTCACCATACCCGCGGCGTCGGTCTGGAACTACCGCATCGTCCCTGCTGCCACGAAGCGCAGGGGCTGGAATGCCGGCGGGACGGTGTCCTTCCAGTCGAAGAAGTAGAGGGGATCGAGCAGGCTGTGCACCTCCACCTTTCCCGAGGCATCGCGGGTGAATCTCACGTAGTGGAGGTGCAGATGCGCGACGCCTGGCTGTTTGCCGACCGAGAAGTCAACCAGGGACCCCAGACGCTGGCCCTGCCGCACGAAGTCGCCCTCCTTGAAGGTGTACGTACGCGGGTCCAGGTGCGTGTAGCACCATCCCTCATTCCCGCCCTTCTGCGGCGTGACGACGAAGAAGTAGTGGGTCACCCAGTCCGGGTAGTTGGTATAGATGGCCGCGACGTACCCCGAATCCACGGCCGTTACCGGTGTGCCGGCCGGCTGGATGAAGTCCAGGCCGCAGTGGATGTACATGTCGGTCGCTTGCTGGTAGTTGTTGAAGATATGCTGCTGTTCTTGACCCCCGGGGAATGGCCAGGGCAGCGGCTTACTGACCGGAGGCGTGGGCCCGGGCGGGGGCTGCGGCGGACCGGTGGGGGCGAGCTCATCGGCCTGGGCAAGCGGCACGGCCGGCTGTGACCCGCCGGGCGGCCTGCAGGAGCGCTGCGTGCGCCCGCGCGCTCTCGGGGAACTTCGCCAGCGCCTCCGCCGCTACTCCGCGCATGGTCTCCGAGTCGTCATGCACGAGCACCCGAATCAGGTCCGGAATCGCCCGCTCATCGCCGGAATCGCTCAGCACGTAGCAGCACTGGTAGCGCTGCAAGATGGGCCGGCGGGTATCGAGCATCGCCTGGGTCACAAGAGAGAGCACATCGCGCTTGGACTTGGCGCGATCCTCCTTCGCCTTCTCGGTGAGCGCGTACATGGCTGCGAACGTGTGGTACCCCTGCTCGCGGTGCAGCAGACGGTCCAGGAATATCTCCGCGGAGGTCTGCTGGATCTGCTCGGGGGTGTAGGTGGCGTCGCCCGGCCCGGAGTCTGCCGCAGCCGCGCCGCTCGACTCACTCGCCGCTCTCGGCGCGGAACTCGCGGGGGCCGCGGGCATTTCGCTCCCCAAGTGGCGCGAGATCGTCGCGCGGACATCCGCGCTGGTCTCCACACGAGCGGCCTGCACGAGCGCGTCGTGCGCCGCGGCATTGCCGGCGAAGCTCGCCAGCGCCTCGGCGGCGACACCGCGCACGATCTCTGAATCGCCGTGGAGGAGCACGTCACTGAGGTCGGGGATGCCCTCCTCGGCCTCCGCGCTGCTGATGACGTAGCAGCACTGCCAGCGCTGGTACACGGGCCGGCTGATGTCCTTCATGGTCGCGACCACCAGGGAGAGCATTTCCCGCCGCTCCGCTCCGGCGCTCTCCTTGATCTTGCTGGAGAGCGCCCACATCGGGGCCCAGTCGTGATATCCCGGCTCGCCCCGGAGCATCCGCTCCAGGAAGGTCTGCGCGGAGGTACTGCGGATCTGGTCCGGCATGTAGGTGCGGTCCCCCGGCGGCGCGGCAGCGGCGGGTTCGGGCGCGGGGTTGGGCTGCGCCGTCGCCGGTGCCTCAGCCGCC
>JBEKKD010000121.1:0-9795 GCA_050010895.1 Armatimonadota bacterium | reverse complement strand
CTCATCCCGACGAGCGTCCCGGATCTGAACAAGGAGAAGCAATTGACCGCACTGCTCTCCTGGGCCGACGAGATCCGGCGACTGGAGGTGTGGGCGAACGCAGATTATCCCCGCGACGCCATTCGCGCGCGCAGTTTCGGCGCCCAGGGCATCGGTCTCTGCCGCACCGAGCACATGTTCATGGAGACCGAGCGCCTGCCGATCGTGCAGAGGATGATCCTGGCGAAGGATACGAAGGAGCGCGTCGCGGCGCTGAAGGAGCTGCTGCCGTTCCAGCGCAAGGACTTCGTGGGCATCCTGAAGGCGATGGACGGATTGCCGGTGGTGATCCGCCTGATCGACCCGCCGCTGCACGAATTCCTGCCCTCCTACGAAGAGCTGCTGGTCGAGGTGACCCGGCTCGAGATCAAGTCGCCGAAGTCGCCGAAGCTCCGGGGGCTGCGCGAGATGCTGCACGCGGTTGAGGGCATGCGGGAGATGAACCCGATGCTGGGGCTGCGCGGCTGCCGGCTCAGCATCATCATGCCCGAGATCGTGGAGATGCAGACTCGCGCCATCTTGGAGGCTGCATGCCAGTGCACGAAGGCGGGCGTGGATGTTCACGTGAAGATCATGATCCCGCTGATCAGCCACATCAATGAGCTGAACTTCATCCGGGAGAGGCTGGAGCCGGTAGCGAAGGACGTGATGGTGAAGAAGGGCATCGAGATCGACTATAAGTTCGGAACCATGATCGAGATTCCGCGAGCGGCGCTGACCGCGGACGAGATCGCGACCCAGGCGGAGTTCTTCTCCTTCGGTACGAACGACCTGACCCAGACGACGTTCGGGTTCTCCCGGGACGACGCCGAGGGCAAGTTCCTGTTGAAGTTCGTCGAGGACAAGATCCTGCCCGAGAACCCGTTCCAGACGTTGGACCAGGGCGGCGTCGGCAAGCTGATGCGGACCGCAGTGGATCTCGGCCGGAAGACCCGGCCGAACATCGAACTCGGGATCTGCGGCGAGCACGGCGGCGATCCCAAGTCGGTGGAGTTCTGCCACCGTCTTGGCCTGAACTACGTGAGCTGCTCGCCCTTCCGAGTGCCCATCGCCCGCCTCGCCGCGGCGCAGGCCGTGGTGCAGGACAAGGTCGGGAAGAGCGATTCGAGGTAAACGGCACAGCATCCGCCGATACACGCGGATAGATGCAGATTGAGCCGGTCGGACGAGAGCCCGACCGGCTCTGGTTTTGCGTTACTCCCTGACCAGCACATACCTGTAGTCCAACGGATAGTCGATGTCGAAGGCCAGCTCCGGCGCGCACCCGCGAATGGGCGTGGTGCTCCTCCGCAACGCCCGCGGTGTGCGGTGGTCACGGCCTGGGCACCCGGCGCGGATACAAGCCACCCTAGCGCCGCGCTACTGCTTTCCCCGCCTTCTTCTGTGCGCTCGCGCTGCGGCTCCGCCGCAGCCGCGGGAAGAACTGCGGCAGATAGTCCTTATTCGCCTCGAGAAGCTCGTCGAGGAGGGGGATCGCCACCCCGACCGATGGCACCAATGGATTCGCCACGAGCGCCTGCAGGGCGGCCTTGCGGTCGCCATCCACGCCCGTCTGAACCGTCAGCTCCTCGTACGCCTTCACCTGCTGCAGCAGACCCCTGAGCTGAGGCCGGACGGATCCGATCGTGAGGGGAATAGGGCCGTTGCCGGTGATCACGCTGCCGATCTCGACTACCGAATCGGGCGAGAGGTCGGCAATCGCGCCGCGATTCCGCGTGTCCACAGTCTGGATATCGCGGCGGTCATTGCAGATCGACTCGATGAGACGCACGGCCGCGTCGGAGTAGCCGCCGCCGCCCCGCTTGGACAACGCGGCCGGCTTCTCCTTCACCTTCGGGTCGGCGTACTGGCTGAACAGCTCCTTCTCGATCTCGAGGATCGCCTCGCCCCGGGTGGGCTTGCCTTCGGCGTCGGCCTTCTGCAGGTGCGCCAGCTCCTGGTCCTTCATATAGTAGTACCGATGGTAGCCGCAGGGGATCGCGCGCAGTGATTCCAGGAGCTCCTTCGGCCACGATCCGCCCTTCGCGGACCGGCGGATCAGCTCGTCTGTGACCTCAGCCCCGCGCACGAAGACGCGGTTGATCCACACGAGATGGTTACATCCCACGAACTCGACGAAGAGCTCCTCGCGCGTGCAGCCGAAATCGCGCTGAAGCCAGCGTTCCGTCCCAATGGGCAGGTTGCAGAGCCCGACGATGTTGACTCGGGTATGGCGGCAGACTGTCTCGGTGATGATCCCGCTGGGATTGGTGAAGTTGACCATCCAGGCTCTCGGCGCCAGTTGCTCGATATCCCGGCATATGGCGAGCATCGCGGGGATGGTCCGCAGCGCCTTCATGAAGCCGCCTGGACCGGTGGTTTCCTGGCCGATCACGCCATGCTTCAGCGGAATGCGCTCGTCCTTGATGCGGGAGCGCATCCCGCCGACGCGCATCTGCGTGACGATGAAATCCGCATCGGGCAGCGCTTCGCGCCGGTCGATGGTGGTTCTCAGCTTGAACGGCTTTCCGGCGCGGTCCACCATTCGCCTGGCGAGTCCGCCGACGATGTCCAGCCTCTTCTTGCCTTCCGGAATATCCACCAGCCAGACTTCGCCGAGGGATAGCTCCTCGTGCCGCTTGATGAGCCCGTCCATGATCTCAGGCGTGTAGCTGCTGCCGCCGCCGATCACCACGATCTTCCGCTTCTGTGCCTTAGCCATTCTCGCTCTCCTTCGCCTCGACGGCAGAGAACTCGCGAAGCCATCCTCTCTCGTCGATCTCGTCATTCATTCGCTTCCACGCCTCCGGCGAGTACGTGCCTGACAGCATGAGCGCTCCTCTGACCGCCCCCATGAGCGGCGGGCAATCGGCGAGGATTGGCCTCGCTCGCGGGGCCGCCTCGGATAGCCGGGCGCGGAAGGTGTCGAACAGCAGCGGGCCCGTTCTCATGAACAGCGTCCCTGCGGCAACGACCTCGACCGCTTCCTGCTCCAGCCTGTACCGCCGAATCAGGTTGGTCGCGCACAGGGCCAGCTCGCGCCCGAAGCTCGTCACGATGCGCACCGCGACGGGATCGCCATGCGCGGCCACCGAGAACAGCAGCGGCCGCAGCACCCGGCTCTCCAGCGTGAGGCTGCGCCGGTGCATATCATACACGAGATCGCTGACCGTTGCGTGGCCGGTGACGCCAAGCAGGGCCGGCGCGAGAGCCGTATGCTCCCCGCGGCCGTCGCCCGAGCGCACGATCGCGTGCACGACCGCCTGGTTGATCTCCCAGCCGCCGCCGAGATCGGTATAGGCGCCGTAGAAGAACTTCTCGCCGTTGGGCCTGACGACCCCTGAGGCGACTCCCGTGCCCGCGGTCACGCCGATGCCGTATCCGGTGGTGGTGCACACGCGAATGGCCGAGAACGCATCGTTCTCGAGCGAGAGCTCGCATTTCCAGCCGGCCTCTCGCAGCGCGCTCTCCATGCGCGGGACGTCCTCCGGCCAGTCCACCCCGGCGAGTCCCATGTGCGCGCACCGTATGTCGTCCCAGCGGCCGCCGGCGCCATCCAGCGCCTGCCGGACCGTGTGGGTGATGACCGCTGCCGCCGGCTCGGTCCCCTGCATCTCCCAATTACTGCTGCCGCCCCGGCCGATCCCGACAGGCCGGCCCTTGAGGTCACAGACGAGGGCGAGCGTTTTCGTGTTGCCGCCATCAACTCCGACGATCAATGGAGCAGCAGCCATGCGTCATCTCCTCCAATCGACCAGCGGCCCTGCAGGGGATCGCCTCCCATAGACGCAGAACAGACGTAGGAAGCTCTTGCGGAACTGCATGCGCGGGCTTCGCCCGCGCCCTAGATTTGCTGCGGCAAGCGCCAGACCTTCCGACTCGCCGGCTGGCACCTCGGAGAACTGCACCGATGACCATGCGAGATCGCATGTTGGCTGTCGTTCGCGGTGAGGAACACGACCGCGTGCCTTTCGTGCAATACAGCGGCAACGGCGCTCCGGATGACGAGGCGTGGGCTCTCCTCGGCCGCGACAACATGGGCATTCTGCGATGGCAGAGCATCCATTGGTGGGACTATCCGAGCTGCCGCATCACCAGTGAAGAGGCCGTCTTCGACGGCAGGCCGGGCGTGCGAAACACCATGCACACGCCGGCCGGGGATCTCGTGGAAGAGCGAGTCTATCAGCCGACGTACGGAGTCCAGGGATACCGGACGCACTTTGTGAAAGAAACCCGGGACTACGACGTGCTGCTCTCCTATCTCAAGGGCGCGGTGGTGCACGACCAGCTCGACGAGATCGACCGGTACAACGCGCAGATCGGCGACGACGGGTTCTGCCACGTCTCCGTGGACCGGACGCCGTACCAGCAGCTTTGGATCCAGTGGGTGTCGCTGCTCGACCTGGGGCTGCACCTGGTGGATGCGCCGGACATCCTGGAAGAAGTGATCGCCGTGATGGCCCGCAACCAACGGAGGGTGTACCAGCTTGTCCCGAAGGCGAAGATCCCATATATCGTCATTCCCGACAACATCACCGCGCCCCCGATCGGGGAGCGGTACTTCCGGAAGTACTGTTTGCCGCTCTATCGCGAGCTCGTGGACATTGCCAACGAATGCGGCATGCCCGTTTACGCGCACCTGGACGGGGACCTGAAACCGCTGTGGAAGGCGATTGGTGAGTCGGGCATTCGCGGCATCGACTCATTCTCGCCGCCGCCGGACAACGACACCAGCCCGGCGGAGGCAGTGACGATCTGGCCCGAGATGAGGCTGGGTGTCAACTTCCCATCCTCCGTGCACCTCAGGGAGCCCGATGCGATCTATCGGCGAGCCATGGAGATCCTCAGTGAGGCGGGTCACACGGGCCGTCTGCAGATACAGATCTCCGAGAACGTTCCGCCCGGTGTCTGGCGCACCAGCTACCCGGAGATCGTGCGAGCAATCCGGGATTTCGGGAAGCCGTAGGGCGTGGGCTACGGGCGTTCGCCCAATGAAGCAGCGTTGGGCGAACGTCTTGCTTCAGGCATTCACTGGTCCTCTGATGACTTTCGCCCTCGCTACTTTGGGCGGGAGTCATTGGATGAGCGCGTGCAGATGCTGGAGCCGATCTATGCGTACGACGGGCTATCATACGGGAGGGATTCGATATGGCTGAGAGCGCAGTTGTGGTCGGGGCGGGCGGGATCTCGAACGTCTGGTTCGAAGCGTTGAAGAAAGAGGGCGTTGACGTTCCGGCAGTCGTTGACGTGCGGATGGAAGCCGCCAGAGCGCAGATCGAGAAGTTCGGGCTTCACGCAGAGGCATCCACGGACCTGGCGGCAAGGCTCGAGCGCTTCCATCCCGACTTTGTCGCCGATCTGACGGTCCCAGAGGCGCATTGTCAGGTGACGTGCGCGGCCCTGCGCGCGGGCTATCATGTGATCGGGGAGAAACCCATGGCCTCCTCCATGGATGAGGCGCGTCGGATGGTCCGCACCGCGGAGGAGACGGGCAAACTGTACATGGTGAGCCAGACGCGCAGGTGGGACTCGAATCATGAGGCGGTCCGCCGCGCGCTGTCCGCAGGGGCGATCGGAGACGTCACCACCGTGAACTGCGACTTCTACCTCGGCGCGCACTTCGGCGGCTTCCGCGACGAAATGCGCAGCCCCCTCATCCTCGACATGGCCATTCACCACTTCGACCTCGCCCGGTTCATGGCCGGTACTGACCCGGTGGCGGTATACGCGAAGGAGTTCAGCCCGAAAGGCTCGTGGTACAAAGGGGATGTTGCCGCGAGCTGCGTGTTCGAGATGAGCGACGGCGTCGTATTCACGTACCGTGGGAGTTGGTGTGCCGAGGGGTTCATCACCAGTTGGAACGGCAACTGGCGCATCATCGGCGATCGCGGTACGCTCATCTACGAGAACGACGAAGGCCCGAAAGTGCAAGTGGCCGGCGATACGGGGTTCCAGCGGCCGCTGCGGGACGTGCCCGTCCCGCCCGTCGCGGTGGAGGCGACGGGGTGGCAGGGCGCGCTGCGCGAGATGCTGGCCTTCATTCGCACCGGCACGACGCCGCAGACCGAGTGCCACGACAACATCAGGTCGCTGGCCATGGTTTTCGGCGCCATCGAGAGCTCGAAGCGAGCCGCCCGGGTGGCTGTCTGAGCCCGGCTGGACGCGCGGGCGACTACGGACGTTCGCCCAACAAAGTAACATTGGGCGAACGTCTTCTTTCAGATATTCGCTGGTCTTCTGATGACTTTCGCCCTTACTTCTTTGGGCGAAAGTCATTAGGTGACCTCTATCTCACGCTTCTCTCGCGCCGACCGATAGCAGGCCTCGAGCACTCTCATGTTCCACAGCGACTCTTCGGCATCGCAGGACGGCCGCCCACCCTCGAGAATCGCGTGCGAGAACTGGTCGATTTCCGCCGCGTACATGTTGACCGGCTCCGCCTGCAGCTCGTAACTGCGGTCGCTCGGCTGCGCATCTTGCTGCGCGTTGTAGCTGGCCTGATCGGAGATGACCACTTCGACCTTGCCACCGGATATCTGACTCAGCGTGCCCTGGCCGAAGACAGCCCCCTCGGTCCCGTAGAACTCGAGGAAGCTGCGGCTGGCGGCGTCCGGGACGCAGAAGAAACCGTCGGCCATCATCTGCGCGCCGTTCTCCATCTTCATGATCACGGTCGACGCGTCATCGACTTCGTAGGAGTGGACCAGCGTCTGGATCATCGCCGACACCGATTTCACCGTGCTCCCCGAGATGAACTCGAGCAGATCGATGCAATGGCTGGTCAGGTCATAGAGCGCGCCTCCTCCTCCGGTCTTCCATGCCTGTCGCCAGGCGGCCTCGATCGGCGGATACCAGCACACCAACTGCGCGCGCCCCGCGGTAATCCTGCCGATCTCGCCGCGGGCGATAAGCTCGCGCGCCGCGGCATTCAACTGGTGGAACCGCATCATGAACGCACAGCCCAGCAGCGTTCCCGCTTTCCTACTCGCCTCGACTGCCTGCTCCGCCTCCGCCACATTCAGCGCCAACGGCTTCTCGCAGAGCGCGTGCTTGCCGGCCTTCGCCGCCGCCTGGATGTACCGGAGATGCAGGTGCACGGGCGTAGCGATATAGACCGCCTGCACCTCGGGATCGGCGAGCAGCTCCTCAGCGGTACCGTAGACTTTCGGCACCCCGAAGCGCTTGGCCGCGTCCTCGGCCGCGTCTCTACGGACATCCATCAGAGCAGCAAACGTTCCAACCTTCCCGTGTTCTATCACGCCCGGGATCGTTCGACGCGTCGCGATTCCACCCGCGCCGATCACGCCCCACTTGACTCGCTTCATAGTCCCTCCATCCGATTCGGCACTCCCTGCGGCCGGTATCCACCGGACGTTCACTTCGCGTACGCCGTCACTACCTTCTCGATCGCGCTTCCCAGCTTTTCCATATGCTCTATCTCGTACACCGGGTGGCACGGCACGAAGAAGGTGCGGTCCTCGAGCCATGCCGCATTGGCGCAGAATACCTGGTCGTACTGCACTGCTTCCGGCCGGGTTGCGGGGGACTCGAACGGGTACTTCAGCCGCCCGAATCCGTTGTGCTCCTGATACGCTCTTTCCTTGTAGCACTGCGGCCATTGCACCGGCCCGGCCGGCACGCCCTCGGCTTCCAGCGCCTTCACCAGGGCGCGCGCGTCCGCGCGGAGCTGATCGACATCGAGCACGATCGGGAACATCCAGAACGCGTTCCGGCGCTCCTTCGTGTCGAGCGGCAGATGCGCGATCTGCGCCACGCCTTTCAGCCGGTCGATCAGGTACTCGCCATTACGCCGCCGGTTCTTCAGGTTCCAGGAGTCGAAACGCGCCAGCTCGATCAGCCCGATCTGCGATTGCATCTCGGTCATGCGATAGTTGAAGCCGATCATGGTGTGGATATAGGGAAGGTTCGCCTCCAACTCGAGCAACCGCAGCCGCTCCTTGACGTCATAGCCGTGATCGCGGAACGAGCGGCAGTCCCATGCCACGTTCTCGTCGTCGGTGATCACCGCGCCGCCCTCACCGCCGGTGGTGAAGTGCTTGCTCTGGCAAAAGCTGAACGCACCGGTGTCGCCAACGGTACCCACCTTCTTGCCGCTCCATCTGCCCCCGTGGGCCTGAGCGCAGTCCTCGACGATCTTCAGGCTGTGCTTCTTGGCGATGTCGAGCAGCGGGCCCATATTCGCGATGACACCGTAGAGATGCACCGGCATGATCGCCCTCGTGCGATCGGATATCTTCCTCTCGACGTCGGCCGGATCGAGCGTGTGGCTCTCCTTCTCCACGTCCGCGAAGACCGGGACCGCCCCGGCTTGGAGGATGGAGAAGGAGCTGGCGATGAAGGTGTACGAGGGCACGATGACCTCGTCACCGGGGCCGATACCGAGGCCTGCGAGCGCCGTGTGAAGCGCGCTGGTTCCGCTCGAGGTGGAGATCCCATACTTCGCCCCGCACCAGTCCGCCCACGCCTGCTCGAACTGCATTCCAACGGGGCCGGTCCAGTAGTTGACTTTGCCACTCTTGAGTATTGACACCACCGCGTCATGGCACTTCGGATCGAACTGCGGCCACATCGGAAATGGTGTATCGCTGACCGGCTTGCCGCCGTCGATAGCGAGTGTCTTTGCCACCATGCTCCCTCCGCTGAGCCCGGATCTGCGCCCTCCAGCTCCGATCAGACCCCTAATGTCCAATTCACTTTCTTCCGCTCTCCGCGGAACGCCTTTCGGCCGCCGGAGGCCGGATGGCCCGTCTGGTGGGTACGGAGGTCATCGCGGCCGCGGCGCCGAAGGCCAGCCTCACTACATCGTTGGAGAGTCAGCCGTGAAGATCAGCGTGATGTCCATGGGTTTCGAGCGAGCCGTCGCCGATGGCCGGCTCACACACGAAGATGTCATCCGGTGCTGCAAAGAAGGGGGCGCCGACGGCCTGGAGCCGAGCACCATCTTCCTCGCCGGGGTGACGGAGGAGGTGAAGGGATTGCTCGAGAAGCACGACCTCTCGGTCCCCTGTCTCGACGTCCACGTCGGGCTCACCGATCCGGATGCTGCGATCCGCTCGAAGGCAGCTTCGGAACTGGTGTCGTTGGCCCGGCTTGCGAAGGAGTTCGGCGCCAGCGGGCTGATGATCGTACCGGGCTCTCTTGAGGGTGGTGTCACGTTCGATCAGGCGCTCCCCTGGGTAGCCGCGGGCATTCGCGAAGCTCTGCCGGAGGCGACATCTCTTGATATCACTCCGATGGTCGAGCAGATGGGGTACGCACGCGCATTCTGCCAACGCCCGGAGCACCTCCGCGCGCTGCTCAACGCCGTCGATATGCCGGAGTTCTCTCTCTGTTGGGACGGCGGCAACTTCACCATCACGCGACAGGACGCGTTGGCTTCGATGCCCGAATTCCTTCCTCGCATCCGGCACACGCACTTCAAGGACGGTGTGCGAAGTGACGCCGGCTGGAAGACGGTGGCACTGGGAGACGGAATCGTTCCTTTGAGAGAGATGTTTGGCGCCCTGAAGGACTACGGGTACGGTGGCCACATCTCAGTGGAGCACGACGGCGCCGGCGATGCCTGGGAGGAGGCACAGAAGGGCATCGCCTATGCTCGCTCTCTGATGTGATCTGCCGAGGTTTGCCTCGCGGCAATGATCGGGTAGGAGGGGTCGTCACCGGCCCCTCCTCCCACACCACCGGACATGCGGGTCCGCATCCGGCGGTTCACGATGCTGGTAACGCCAGGTATCTGCGGTAGAGGCTGGAGTAGCC
>JBEKKD010000120.1:0-9952 GCA_050010895.1 Armatimonadota bacterium | reverse complement strand
TTCGAGCTCGTCATCGGCGAGATCGATGCCATCCTGGGTGAACTCGACGAGAACCAGGACTTCGCCGAGGTCGTCCTCGCCACCTGGCTGGAGACTGCCGAGCAGGATCGCTACTCCGCGTTCGCCGACCTGGGTGAGCGCATGGTGAAAGCCAAGCAGCGGTACGAGGCTGTCAAGGAGCTCGACACCGCGTTGTTCGGCGAGGAGTTCGAGACGGCATGAACGAGCTGCAGCAGTTCTTCGCCAAGCTGCTCGAAGCCTCCGGGGCAGCGGTGGAGGCGATCGACCCCGAGGGTCTGGAGGTGCTCGCGCCTCCGCCGGTCCGGCGCGCATTGGGCCTTCCCGAGTGGGCGAGGCTGGGTTTCAGTGGGGAGCTGCCGGACAATGCCCAGCGCATCACGCTGGAGTCCCCGCTGATGGAGTCGGCCATCGGAGGGCTACTGGGGGAGCGCGGCCGCCAGGCCCGACGGATTCTCTCTCCGAGTAACCCGCCGCTGGCCGATCCCGAGCGCGTTCTCGAACAGAATCTGGACCTGCGAAACGCCACCTACCGACTGGACGGGGTCACCCCAGCCTGGACCTGCTACGAGATCCTAAGCTTCCGTTATACGGCCATCTCTGACGAGAAGCGGGACGGCATCGTGCACTTCGGCCTCAACCGGGCCAACGGGGCCGCCATCGATGGGATGCTGTCGGATCTGCTCGCAGGTGCGGAGGCCCTGCCCTCCCAGCCCCTCGCGACCGCGCCCCTCGTTCCGCCCCTGCCCTGGGATCGCGGGCAGTTCACCGCGCTCTTGGGGCGCGCCCTGCCTCCGCGAGTTCGCCATCAGCTGGCAGCTTTCCTGGGAGGCATGACTCGCCGCCAGGAGCGGGACCTGGGGCGGCTCTACAGCTACCACCATGAGTTGCAGCAGGAGGCGGCCGCTCGGCTGAGCGCGCTGCTCGCGCGCGTGGAGGCGGCGGAGAAACAGCAGGCCGAGCAGATCCGTGAGCGCCAGCGGCTGGAGGCGATCGCGCGGGAGTACCAGGCCAAGGTAGCGGACGTGCAGCAGAAGTACGCGATGAAGGTCGAACTGGAGTGGCTGCAGAGTCTGGAGCTCGTGACGCCAACGCAGCGGCTCACGATACGCATCAAGCGCCGCAAGCGAGAGCGCCTGTTCCCGCTGGACTGGAACCCCATCGCCCGCAGACTGGAGCAACTCCCCTGCGAGTACAGCTACACTTGGGAGCGGCCCCGCGAGGTCTGTGACGAGGCCCTGCACCTGGTCAGCCCCGCGGCGCACGGCCCCTGCTTCGCGTGTGGCAAGGCCTTCTGCCGGGTCTGCCATCCGGCAAGATGTCCGAAATGCGGTCGGGTGCCGGACGAATCATCGTGAGGTCGCCAACGCCGATTCGTGCCTCTGGACACGCGAGCGGCTGAGGATTCTGCCAGATGGTAGTGGAGGCTCGAAGCGCCCCGAATGCGGTATGGCGCCGCCAGAAGGGCACGCCCGAAGAATGCTCCCAAACGCGGGACAACGCGAGAAAGACCGTTCGATCTGAGGACGTTGGCAGTGGAAACTGACCTGGGATCAAACCTTCTCTGGCCGAGGCCTGGTTTCTGATTCGCAAGAGATGGAGGAAACAGACCCAGAGTAGCAGACACCGCAGTCTAGCCATCGTCTCCTATTCCACGCCCCACTCTCGCCGGAGCCACTCGAAGATCTCCCGGCGCTGCTCGGGCGTGGACTTCAGCGGGGTATCCTGGTAGCGCGCCAGCGCCGGCGGGCGCGGACTGGTGAGCGGTGCGAACGCCTTTGGTCGCCGCTCCTGGAAAGTGCGCGCCTTCATGTCGGCGACGCCGGTGATAAACTCCCAGTGGCTATGATCTTTTGGCGTCGCGTCCAGGTCGATGGTGGCGAAGATGATGTCTTCTGTGCGCGGGCGCCCCATTGCGAGTACAGTGCCATCGCTGTCTACGATCACCGTATCGCTGCCACACGTTGAGACCACGACCGGCACGAAGTTGTCTATGGCTCGCATGCGCACCCGCATCAGGCCGTTGCCTTCGCATTGTCCCGGCATGTCGTAGCCCATCGTCGGGTGAAACAACATCTCCGCGCCGTTGAGGGCCAGACAGCGGGCGACTTCGGGGAAGTTGATGTCGTAACAGATCATCATCCCGACGCTCCCGAAGTCCGTCTCGAAGACCGGGAACGCATCCCCCGGCGTCACGCTCCAGCGCTCAACATCGGGCAGCTGCACCTTGTGGTACTTCCCGACGATCTCCCCCTCCCGCCCCATCAGCACCGCGGTGTTGTAGACGGCCTCCCCCACGCGCTCGTAGGTGCCGAAGACGACATGCATGTGATAGCGTTTGGCCACCTCCGCCACCCGGTCGGTGGTGGGGCCGGGGATCTCCTCCACATAGCCGGTGAACAGGTCGGGCTCGGCGTACCAGTAGCCATAGTGAGCGATGCCCTGGATGTCCTCCGGATAGGCGACGATATCGCAGCCCATCTCCCCCGCCCGCGCCAGCAGTCGGTGAGCCAGATCGAGGTTCTCCTCGAGCTTTCTACGCCCGAGGTCGCGGTCGCGCTCCCCACCGAAGACGTTCATCTTCGGCTGCCCCAACGGCTGAATGGCGGCAACTCGTAGCTCTCTCATTGCGTGTTCCCTTCTCGTTGCTGGCGCACTCCCTCACAGCCACCCGGTCAGTGTGGCTAGCAACCGAGAGTATTCCACGAAGCTCGGCCAACTGACATCCTGGGGAACCGCGTGGTCGCATTGCGGTATGAACCCTCCCAGCTCGAGGATAGGCGGGACAACTCGCAGCACTTCCGTCTCCATCGTCCGGCCGCCCGCCGCGAGCACGCGCTTATCGATACCACCCCGGTAGGCGATTTGCTTGCCGTAGCGCCGACGGTACTCGACGATGTCGTTGCCGGCCGCCGTCTCCACGGGCCAGCAGCAGCTAATGCCGGTCTCGATCCACAGGGGGATGAGATCGGCAACATAGCCGTCACAATCCATTACGATCAGGGGGCATCCACTCGCTTTGATCTCAGGCACCCAGCGTTGGTAGGACGGCAGTACGAAGCGCCGGACCATCTCGGGCGAGATCATGCTGTGCTCCTTGAATGCCATGTCCTCGGAGATCCCCACCGAGTCGAGCTGCACGCGGGCGAGCACCGGGGCCATCGTCTCCGCCACGAACTCGGTCCAGAAGTCGGCCATCTCCTGCACGAAGTCCGGATCGTCGGCCATGAGGAGGCAGAGGCCCTCGAACCCGCACCAGTCTCGGAGTTGCCAGAAGGGCCCATTGAAGTGGAGGCTCGCCACGTGATCGCGCGTGCGGAGTGTTCGGCAGCGTTCCTCGAAGTCCACCGGGAATCGGCCTGGGGTCTCGGGATTGTAGCGCTGCTTCATCTGCTCCCAGTCCGCGCGCTTTTCAACCGGAAACTTATGCCACTTGCGAGTAACGAAGTCCTTGGCGCTGCGGTGGTAGGCGGCGTCGAATCGGTCGGAGATCTCGACGATGGCACCCATCCAGTCCTGGACGATATAGTGCCCATCCCGGTGTTCGAGGATCTTCTCCTCGAAGGCCGGGAGCATGGAGAAGGAGACGCCCAGACCAGTCTGCGGAGGATGAACCTCCGGCTCGATTCCGAGTGCCTCCGATAGGGCCTGGCGGAAGTCCTGGTCCGGCGGGAGCCCCTGCTGCTGCCACACCTCGAGCGTGAAATCCATGGGGTAACCAGGCATGAAGGGGATCCGGTCCGGTCTTCCGAAGGTGAGAGTCTCGATGAAGCGCTGTCGCGAGGTCATCGTCGATCTCCAGCCGAGTGCTTGATGCCACTGTCGCTGGGCTGCCCATGCGCTCGCTGCCGGTGGCATCGGGCCGCCCATTGGGCGCTGACGACGAGGGCCCGAACCACGAATGATACCGACGCCTCGTAGATCTGCACCGTGCGAACTCCCAAGAGTGAGCGGCGCCCGAAGGCGCCGCTCACTGGTCCGATATCATATGTGAACGGGCCCGCCCAGGCCAGCCACGGATACGCTCTGGGCAAACCCACGGACGCCGGGCACACACTGCCGGTTCCACCGCCTTTCATGCGTCACAGCGCTCCGCCCGGCAGCATGAGACAGTCCGCCTGCCACCTGGCGCGCCCAGGTGTTTACATGTCCAGGTAGGGACAGACCCCCTTGAGCTTGGCGCTGTCCCGCGGCGTCCAGTCGCACCCGTTCTTCTCCGTCGGATCCACTTGGTGGGGTGCAGCTGCGACTGCCGCCTCCGCATCCCACCACGCCGCATGCCCGTCGGCGAAGCCTATGTTGCCGCCACCCATATGAGGCGCGTACTTCTTGCGGAAGCCAGGATTGGTGAAAAACTGACATGCGTCTGTACTGTCTAGACCCAGGCAGCAGCAAGGGTTACTGGTCTTGTAGAACATCTCCCACACGCTGTTTATCGCTTCCCCAGGATTGTCGCCGCAGACGACCAGCCATGACGGGTCCGTTATCTCTGCTGTCTTGCGGCCCGATATCTGGGCAACTCCGATGTTGATCTCGAACGCGCCGCTGTTCTCGCTTCCCTTCTGACTCTGCGCGATCGAGTCAGTGACAGTGCCGCCCCAGCCCGAGGGCCAGCCGCCACAGCACGGGCCGGCGCAGGTCGGGCTGTTCTGACCCCATTGGCCCTTTGTATCCAGCAAGTACTGGTACCACACCGGTGTATAGTCAGGGACAATCCAGGTGGCCACCGAGACGAACTGCGTGCTCGGGCACTTCCATATGTCTCGATTCTTGACGTATTCGTCCAGCACTACCGGCCAGCGCAGGAACGGATTGGAGCCGGCGGTCATCGCCGACAAGGGTTGCCTCTCGCAATAGGTATTGGAGCCACGGGGACCAGCCTGGTCGAGGGCCTCCCGCTCTGCCATGTCCTGGTTATAGGGCGGAAACCTATCGTAGTCCGTCAGGTACATCTGAACGGCGGTCGCGATATTCTTGACGTTCGACAGGCACTGGATCTTCCGTGCCGACTCTCGCGCGCGGGCGAACACCGGGAACAGCATCGCCGCAAGAATCGCGATGATCGCGATCACCACGAGCAACTCAATCAGCGTGAACCCCTTTCGTCTATGCGTCATCATGGCTATCTTCTTCTCCTTGCGACTCAGTCATTTCGATACAGTATGCCAGAGAGGAACAGATGTCCGCCAAGAGTGGTTGGACTCCGCGCTCACCTCCTTCCGGCGTGCGACGTTGTGCTGTCAGCATGGCAGCCAGAGGCGCATTCAGATAGCAATCAGCCTTCATATCGCCGCAGTGTCTATGTTAGCGCCCGCGTGACTCGCGGTCATTGAGGCCGAGTAGCCTTTTCTTGTATAATCGTATCCACGAAGAGGGGCCCATCAAGGGGGCCATTGAAATGCAGGTAGGTCGGGTGACGCGGGTAGACTACCACCTGTCCTGAACCGATCCAGCATACATCGGCTCCACGGCGTACGAGTCGCCGACTCCCCTTATGGCGGATGTCCACGAAGGCTTCGAGGTCGGCATACTCCTGACGGGCGCGCAGGAGAGGCATTCCCGGGATTTCGTCCCGGTTATTCAGCCCGGCGATATCTGGCTCTGTGGGACATGGGAACCACATGGGTGGCGCGTGCTCTCGCCAGGGACTCAGCACGGCTTATGCGTGTTTCTGGCGGGCCACCTGGGCGACGAGCGGTTCGCAGAGGTTTCCGCAACCGAGGTCGTGAACGCGCCCTCGGGGCAGTCCTACCAGCATCTCTGCCTGGCGGTAGACGATATCGAGCCGACTGTCAGCGATCTCCGGCCGCGGGGAGTCGAAGTGACGGAGCCTGAGAAGGGGAACGATCAGAGCTGGCAGGCGTGGTTGGCAGACACGGGCGGGAATCGGATCGAACTCCATCAGTACACGCCGGAGAGCTGGCAGACGCCTTCGCTGACCTGGCCCAGCGGGGCGGCCTCCGTAGGAGCCGGTCGGAGACGAGCGAATAGTGTGGGAGGATCGTCTCGGACCGCCCGCGGAGACTCGAGGTGATCACAGATTGTGAGCAGCCAGATGACGAACCGGGAACGCGTACACCAGGCCATCCAGTTCCGGGCCACCCATATCGTGCCGCACCAGGTGGAGTTCACCGTGCTGGCCAGGCAGAAGTTCGCCCAGTTCGTGGGCGACCCGGATTTCGAGGAAACGATTGGCAATCATCTGGCGGTGCTGTCGCACAGGCGGGCCGCGAAGTGGATCGAGGCCGAGCCTGGGCACCTGATGGATGAATGGGGGGTGATCTGGAACCGCACCATCGACAAGGATATCGGTGTGGTCGAGAACCAGGTGCTGCCGGAGGCCTCCCTGCGCGAGTTCGCAGTTCCGAACCCGGCCTCGCCTGAGGTTATAGCCGCCTACCCCGGCTTCATCGAGAGAAATCGGGACAGGTTCCGGATGGCCGGCATGGGCATGTCCTTGTTCGAGCGGGCCTGGTCGCTGCGGGGGATGGACAACCTCCTGGTGGATATGCTCCAGGCTCCGCGTTTCGTGCACGAACTGCTCGATCGCATCCTTGAGTTCAACCTGGCGCAGCTCGATCTGATCCTCTCCCGTGACATCGACGCGGTTCATTTCGGCGATGACTGGGGCAGCCAGGGCGGCCTGATCATGGGCCCGGCGCTATGGCGCGAGTTTATCAAGCCGCGCATCGCGCAGATGTACGCGCCAGTCCGACAGGCGGGGAAGCGCGTGTCGATCCACTGCTGCGGGGATGTGAAAGAGATACTCCCGGACCTGGTCGAGGTGGGGCTGGACCTGTTCAACCCGTTCCAGCCGGAGACCATGGATGTGTTCGAGACCAAGAAGCGCTATTGCGGGCAGCTTTCTTTCTATGGTGGGATTAGCCTCCAGCATCTTCTCCCTCACGGGACCCCCGATCAGATCCGGAGTGAGGTGAAGGTCTTGCTCTCCACCCTGGGCGAGGGAGGCGGGTACATCGCGTCGCCTTCGCACGCGGTCACGGTAGACGTGCCGTGCGAAAACCTGGTGGCTCTGATCGAAGTGTTCCAGGACCAATGAAGCGGTGGCAACGACGCGATTCCTCGCTACGCCTATAGAGTTTCTTGCATTATGGTTAGAAGTGCCATAATGCAAGAAACTCTACAACGCACCCCGTAAGGCTCGCACGGCAGATTCTCTTGGATTACGGTCCTAACCGTAATGCAAGAGAATCCCTAAGATGACAAGAATGGAGGGCCACAAGCTATGATCCGCATCGCTAGAGTCGAACGTCCGCAGTTCGGGACGGAGGGGCCCCTGCCTCCGATCGTGATCGAGGAGTACCAGTCCAGGCTGGGGATGACCGTAGACCGCATGACCGCGGCGGGACTGGACTTCCTGGTCGTGTACGCGGATCGGGAGCATTCCGCCAACCTCGCCTACCTCACGGGTTTCGACCCCAGATTCGAGGAGGCCGTCCTGCTGCTCGACACGCGGGGAAACCGATTGCTTCTGGTAGGCAATGAGTGCGCGGGGTATCTGCCCGACCCGTCGCTGAAGTACCAGGTCGAGTTGTTCCAGGATTTCAGCCTGATGGGACAGCCGCGGGGCGAGTCGAAGCCGCTGAGGGCCATCCTTTCGGGCTTCGGGATCGGCAAGGGCGCCGCGGTGGGGTGTGTGGGCTGGAAGTACTACGGCGGTTCTCTGCTCGATCATGCCCAGGCCGCCATCGAGATCCCGAGCTACATCGTCGACCTGCTGCGACACCTGACCGGAGACGCGGCGCTGGTCGGCAACGCGACGCCGCTGCTGATGGACGTTGACACTGGCCTCCGCGTGACGAACTCGGCCACTCAGATCGCGCGCTTCGAGTTCGCGGCCATCCGCACGTCCGAGAGCGTCTGCGCCGCGCTCCTGCACCTGCAAGAAGGCGTGGCCGAGGACGAACTCGAGCGGCACTATCACGGATCGGGGATCCCGCAGTCGTGTCACCCCATGGTCAGCTTCGGCGAGAAGGTCAAGCGGGGCCTCTCCAGCCCCTCGCAGAACCGGGCGAGGCTGGGCGATGCCTTCACGGTCGCGTATGGGCTGCAGGGCGCTTTGACCAGCCGGGCGGGCGCCGTCGCGCGGGGCCCGGAGGACCTCTCGGAGAATCTCCGGGGCTTCTACGAGGCCTACGTCACGAACTACTTCGGGGTGGTCGCCGCCTGGTACCGAAGCGTCAAGGTCGGCGCAGTGGCCGGGGAGGTCTTCGAGGCGGCGGAGTCAGCTCGCGACGCCCGGCTCTACAGCTTCGCGGTCAACCCCGGACACTACCTGCATCTCGATGAATGGGTTCATTCGCCCTTCGCGCGCGGGAGCACAACCGTGCTTCGGTCGGGGATGGCCTTGCAGATGGACATCATCCCGATCTCGCAAGGGCCCTTCTGCTACACCAATGCCGAAGACGGC
The DNA here is from genome assembly GCA_050010895.1 of Armatimonadota bacterium. GTDB lineage: Bacteria > Armatimonadota > Hebobacteria > Hebobacterales > Hebobacteraceae > JBEKKD01. The sequence continues at coordinate 1,503 of JBEKKD010000120.1, read as the reverse complement.
ATCGTGCTCGCGGACGAGACACTGCGGGCCGACATCGCACAGCACTATCCGAGCTGCTGGCGGCGGATGCGCGCCCGCAGAGACTTCATGCAGGACGTCCTCGGAATTCGGTTGGATGAAAGCGTCTTGCCATTGAGCAACACCGAGGGATGGCTCCCTCCTTTCGGTCTTGCTCCCGAGAAGATCCTGATCGATGGATGACTCCGGCGCCCGGGTCGATGGGAGGGCGGAGCCCGGCTGCCCCCCCATGGAGAAGGTTGGAGGATTTTCGGGCGTGGCGAGGGTTCGTCAGCGCCCCGGTGGAATATGCGCTGCTGCTGTAGAAGGAGCGCAATTTCCTTCTCATCGGTCGAAAGACCGCTCGCGTCACAGGAGACGCCCATGAAGGAGCGCCGACTCATGTTCCTGCCACTGCTGCTGTTCTCCATCAGTCTGCTCGCCGTCGCCGCCTGGGGTGCGGAGGCCCCGAAGATCGATGATCCCAAAGACCAGAGGATCGTGGACGCGTTTCTGGCAGAGACCCTCAAGGTGCCGGAACGCATCACGCCCGAGCGGTGCCGGGAGTTCGCCGATCAGGAGGCCGAGGAGGGTGAGGCCTTCACCTGGAGGGTAATGCCGTACCTGCGCATGCCGGTGACCGCGTTCGAACTCACCCGCGACCCGAAGTACCTGGACATCTTCGTCGAGACCTTCGACAACATGCGATCCGCCATGACGCCGGGGCCCGACGGCTATCTGGGGTGGTATGGTTTCGTTGGCGCCGAGTACCGCGACCCTGACGACCCGAAGCGGCGAATCGACGCTCTCATTTCCGCGTTCAGCACTGCCAAGACCGTCTGCGACTTCGTCGCACTGGTGGATTCGGACCCCGCTCTGCGGGAGCGATATGCCAAGCAGCGGGCCGAGTACCTCGACCTGGTTGAGAACCAACTGGTGAAGAAGCACGACGTGAGGGGCGACTACGTGGATATGGGGGAGCTGGGGGCCGTCTACCGGATGCCGAAGGCCGGCTTGAGACCGGACGCGGGCCGCCTGACGATGCCTCACAATAAGCACGCCATCATCATGCACGGCCTGCTCGCCCTCTACCGGGTCACCGGCAAGGACGAGTACATGAGGAAGGCCATCAAGCTCGGGGTCCGGTATAAGCGCAGCCTGACCCTCAAAGACGGGCACTATGAGTGGGATTACTGGGATCCTGCCGGCGCCTGGGATATCAGCCCGCTCACCCCGAACAAGTGGAAGCACTGGATCGGGAGGGAACACCGCGGCGGCTACTACGACAGCAGCATGTCCCAGGCCATCGAGCTCTACCAGTTCGGGCTGGTCTTCGACCGGACTGATGTGGACCGATTCCTCCGCACGCAGCTCGACATGTGCTGGAATGGAGATTTCGACCACCCGCAGTGGTCCCGCGTAGACGGCACCAGGCCGCCTGAGTATACGCAAGGCGCCTACATGGCCTCGGCGCTGGCGCCGTTCAACGATAGGGTCGCCCAGTTC
>JBEKKD010000119.1:0-10083 GCA_050010895.1 Armatimonadota bacterium | reverse complement strand
TGAACCTCATCAAGAAAGCCAAGCCCCCCAAGAAGAGCGTACGGGGCAGCATCAAGAGAGCTGGCTGGGACAATGCCTTCCTGGAGGCGATCCTGGTCGCAGGATAAGATGCGATTGCCCTGACCTCCGAGCGCTGTGACGAACACGCGGGATTGGTTTGTGCTACAATACGCGCGCTATGGCAACCAGAAGAAACGCAGATCGACCAGTCGAAGACCTGACTCCGCGCAAGATCGTGGAGGAGCTGGACAAGTACATCGTGGGCCAATCCGCGGCGAAGCGATCGGTCGCGATCGCGCTCCGCAACCGCATGCGCCGCCAGAAGCTGGCCGCCGATATCCGTGACGAAGTCATCCCGAAGAACATCCTGCTCATCGGCCCCACGGGTGTCGGCAAGACCGAAATCGCCCGCCGTCTCGCCCGCCTGGTGCGCGCCCCCTTCGTCAAGGTGGAGGCCACCAAGTTCACCGAAGTCGGCTACGTCGGCAGGGATGTCGACGCGATGGTCCGCGATCTCGTCGAGGCCGCGGTCCGCATGGTGCGCTCGGAGAAGATCAATGCCGTAAGAGAGCAGGCCGAGCGCCGCGCCATCGACCGCGTTCTCGATTCACTTCAGCGCCGCCCTGCCGCCAAGGGCGGCGGCCGCCTGCATTCCGTCGGCGAGGCGATGGCCGCGCTGCTCCAGCAGCGACCCGCGGAACCGGAAGAGTCGGAAGAGGAGCCGGAGAACGGCGGCCGCGACGAACTGCGCCGCCGACTCCTCGCAGGTGAACTCGACCGGCAGACGGTCGAGATAGAGGTCGAGGAAAGCCGCTTCCTGAGCTTCCCGATCTTCGGCGCGGGCGGCATGGAAGAGCTCGGGATGAACCTCCAGGACATGCTCGGCGGCATGTTCCCCAAGCAGCGCCGCCGCCGCTCCGTCACCGTCGCGGACGCTCGCCGTATTCTCGTGGATCAGGAAGCCGAGCGCCTGATCGACATGGAGCAGGCCACCGGCGAGGCCATCGACCGCGCCGAGCAAGCCGGCATCATCTTCATCGACGAGATGGATAAGATCGCCGGCCGCGAGCGCGCCGGGTTTGGACCGGATGTCAGCCGTGAGGGCGTCCAGCGCGGCTTGCTGCCCATCGTCGAGGGTTCGACCGTGATGACGAAGTACGGCCCGGTGCAGACCAACCACATGCTGTTCATCGCCGCCGGCGCGTTCAACGCCACCAAGCCGTCCGATCTCATTCCCGAGCTTCAGGGCCGGTTCCCGCTGCGCGTCGAGCTCGAGGCGCTCGGAGAGACCGACTTCGTGCGCATCCTCACCGAGCCGCAGAACTCGCTCATTCGCCAGTACACTGCGCTGATGGAGACCGAGGGCGTCAAGCTGGAGTTTGCCGAAGACGGCGTCGCTGAGATCGCGAAGGTCGCCGCGCAGGTGAACGAGCAGACCGAGAACATCGGCGCCCGCCGCCTGCACACCATCATGGAGCGCCTCCTCGAGGAGGCCTCGTTCCAGGCCTCGGAGATCGCGCCGGCCACCGTCGCCATCACAGGCCAATACGTCCGCGCTCAGCTTTCTGACGTTGTGAAAAACCTCGACCTCGCGCGCTATATCCTGTGAGGCGACCCGACGTTCGGGAACGAACCAGCATCGCATGACGCACAAGCAGCGAATCCTCGCCGCCTGCCGGGGCCGGCCGCTTGACCGCATTCCCTGGGTGCCGCGGCTCGATCTCTGGCATAACGCGCACGCCCGCGCCGGCACGTTGCCGGAGCAGTACCAGGGCATGTCGCTGCGCGAGATCACCGGGTCCCTCGGCATCGGGTATCACGCGGTCGTGCCGGACTTCCTCGGCGAGGCCCCCGACGACACTGTGGACCGCTGCCTTGGGATCTACCGCCTGAAGGAGATGCCCTTCGAGACGCGTCTTCGTGGCGTCGAGCGCGAGGTGCGCGTCGACGGCGGCTCCACCCACGTCACCTATTACACCCCTGTCGGCGATCTCTCGTGTGGGTTCAGCTACACCGAGGAGATGCAGCGCGCCGGCGTAACGATCTCCTGGGTGGACGAGCACGCTTTGCGGCGGCCCGAGGACTACCGGGTGCTGCAGTATATCTACGAGAACGCCGAGGTCGTGTGTAGTGACGGGCGCTATCGCGCCTGGCAGGAGTGGGTAGGCGATGACGGCGTGGCAGTCGCGTTCTGCAGCGGCCCTGCTTCGCCGATGCACCACATCATGCGCGACCTCATGCCCATGACTGACTTCTTCCTCGAACTGCACGACCGGCCCGACCACCTGAGATCCCTCTGCGAAAGCATGACCCCGTGGTTCGAAGCGATGCTGCAGGCCGCCGTTCAGAGCCCCGCCGAGATCGTTTTCTTCGGTGCGAACTACGACGACACCATTACCTACCCGCCCTTTTTCGAGGAGCATATCCTGCCGTGGCTGGAGCGGGCCGTCGAGCTCGCCCACGCCAATGGGAAGCTCCTGCTGACGCACGCCGACGGTGAGAACGCCGGCCTCATGCACCTCTACCGCCGGGCCGGATTCGATATCGCCGACTCGCTCTGCCCGGCTCCGATGACCAGGCTCTCTCTCCGATACGCGATCGAACATCTCCCGGGCGTCACCATCTGGGGCGGCATACCCTCCATCGCTGTGGTCGAGAGCGCGATGAACGACGCCGACTTCGACCGTCTCCTGGACGATGCCATCTCGCTCGCTCGCGGCCGCTCTCGCCTCATCCTCAGCATCGCCGACACCATGCCCGCCGACGGGAGCTTCGAACGCGTGCTGAGGATCACGAAGCGCGTTCAGGCATAGCCCGTCTCCTTGCCAATGCTCTCTCCCCCCGGCTATAATGGCCGTGTGAAACGTCAGACGATCCTCGCCGGCGCATCCATCATGATGGTCGCCACCCTCCTCAGCCGCCTCCTGGGGTATGTGCGCGAAGCCGCCATGGCCCATTTCTGGGGCAACAATAAGCTCACCGCGCCCCACACGGATGCGTTCTGGGCGGCATTCGGAGTGCCCGACCTCCTCTACTACCTGCTCGCCGGCGGTGCGCTGGGCGCGGCGGTCATCCCCGTGGCAACAGCCTACCTGCATCGCGGCGAGCAAGAAGAGGGTTGGCGTGTCGCGAACACGCTGTTCACGTTCTTTGGAATGTGCGCGGTGGCGGGCGTGGCCGTGATTATGGCCTTCGCCCCCCGGCTGGTGTTCCTGGTAGCGCCTGGTTTCATGGAGAACAAGGTACAGGTGGCGGAGTGCGCGGCCTACGTGCGGATCCTGGCGCCGATGGTGGCATTCACAGTCACCAGCGGTCTGTCCACTGCATTGCTGCAATCGCACCGGCACTTTACGGCTCCCTCCATGGCCTGGCTCGTTTACAACTTCGGGATCATCGGCGGCGCCTTCGTGGGTGGGATGGCGGTGAATCGGTATGCCGGCGACCCGACAGGGCTGCGCATGCCCGCATACGGGGTGCTCGTGGGGGCGGTGCTGCTGGTGGCCGTGCAGGTACCGTCGCTGCTGGCGAGGGGATTCCGGCCCCGGCTAGCCCTCGAGATGTCGCACCCCGGGGTGAGGGAGACGCTGCGGCTTTTCGTGCCCTATATGCTCGCGTTGGCCGCCACGCAGATCTGCTTGCTGTGGCTTCCCGGAGTCTTCGGCTCGTATTTCAAGGGCGGGGTGACGAGTCTGCGCTACGCAAATCGGCTGGTGATCCTCCCCTACGGTCTCTTCGGAATCGCTATCTCCACCGCCGCCTTCCCCGCGATGGCGGAGCGCGTCGCGGCGGGGGATATGGGCGAGTTCCGGAGGCTCGTCTCCGGTTCGCTCCGAGCGGTGTTGTTCCTGGCGATCCCATCGGCAGCCGCTATCTTCGTGCTCGCGGGCCCGATCTTAAGGCTACTCTGGAAAAGCGAGACCGGGCAGTTCAACGAAGCCGCGGTGGCCATGTCCGCCTTCTCTTTGCCATTTTTCGTCGGGTCGCTGATTGCGCTCTGTGGGCTCCAGATCACCAATCGCGCCTTCTTCTCGCTGAAGGACCGGCGCACACCGCTGCTGGTCGCGCTGGGATACAACGCCGTGATAGTGGTCATCGCTCTCGTGCTGATGCACACGCGTCTCCAGTACGCGGCCGTTGCCGCGGGAATCTCAGTAGGCACCCTGGTGGGTATGCTAGCTATGCTAGAGCTCCTGAGACGACGGCTCGGCGGGATCGATGGCCGGACTATCGCCTTCTCCGTCCTGAGGATCATCCTTGCCTCAGCAGCAATGGCAGCAGTGGCGCTGATGGTTTCGCAGTGGTCGGGACGTATGCTGCATGTCCCTACAACCCATTTCACCTTGACGGCCCCGAGCGTTGATTCACCTGTCGCGGAAGTGGTGACACGAAGGGTCACAGTCGGGCTCCAAGTGCTGCTAAGTCTGGGAGTCGGGGTCTTTGTCTATGCGCTCGTGCTGAGACTCCTCGGGGCTCCGGAACTCGGCGACATAACAACAACCCTGCGGCGCCGTCGAGCGACGCCGGCGGCAGACCAGGCCGCGGAGCCGGCAGGGGCGGGACGATAACGGGCGCAGACGCTAGGTGAGCCAAATGCCTCTTTCCGAGCAACAACTCATACGCAATTTCTGCATCATCGCTCATATAGATCACGGCAAGTCCACGCTCGCGGATCGCATCCTGGAGATCACGCACACCGTGGAGGATCGCCGCATGCGAGAGCAGGTCCTCGACCAGATGGACCTGGAGCGGGAGCGCGGCATTACCATCAAGGCGAGCGCCATCCGCAGCATCTACCACGCCCAGGACGGCCAGGATTACATCTTCAACCTGATCGATACCCCTGGCCATGTGGACTTCACCTACGAGGTCTCCCGCTCGCTGGCGGCGGCCGAGGGCGCGCTGCTGGTGATCGACGCCGTCCAGGGGGTCGAGGCGCAGACCGTCGCTAACGTGCATCTCGCCATCGAACAAGGCCTCGAGATCATCCCCGTGATCAACAAGATCGACCTGCCCAACGCCTCGCCCGAGCGAGCGCTGATGGAGCTTGAAGAGATCATCGGCATCGACCGCAGCGAAGCGCTGCTGGTGAGCGCGAAGCTCGGTACCGGCGTGCCGGAGGCGTTAGAGGCCATTGTCGAGCGCGTTCCCCCGCCCAGCGGCGACCCGGCGGCGCCGCTGCAGGCGCTCATCTTCGACTCACACTTCGATCCCTACCGGGGCATCGTCGCCTATGTGCGAGTACGCAATGGGCGCCTCGCGTCAGGCGCAGAGATTCAGATGATGGCCACCGGGCACAAGTTCGATGTCCAGGAAGTGGGCGTCTTCCGCCTCGGGCTTCAGCCTCTGAACGAACTCACCGCCGGCACGGTCGGCTACGTCATCGCGGGCGTCAAGGAGATCGGCCAGGCCCCGGTCGGCGAGACCATCACCGATGCTCATAATCCCGCCGCAGCCCCCCTCGCTGACTATCGCCACCTCAAGCCGATGGTGTTCTGCGGCATCTACCCCTCGGAAAACTCAGACTACCCGTTCCTGCGGAGCGCGCTGGAGAAGCTCAGCCTCAATGACGCCTCCCTCTCCTATGAAGCTGAGACCTCGGCTGCGCTGGGGTTCGGCTTCCGCTGCGGGTTCCTCGGTCTGCTGCACATGGACATCGTGCAGGAGCGCCTCGAGCGCGAGTACGAGCTGGACCTGGTGGCGACCGCGCCCAGCGTCGTCTACCGCGTCCACACCACCGGCGGCGGCATGCTGGAGTGCGACAGCCCGGCGAAGCTGCCGCCCCTCGACAAGATCGCGAAGATCGAAGAGCCCTACGTGCGCGTCACCATCATGACGCCCACCGCGTACGTCGGCGCCTGCCTCGAGCTCTGCCAGGATCGCCGCGGCGAATACGAGTCCATGGAGCAGTCGCACACCGATCGCGTCGTGATCACCTATGTGCTTCCCCTCTCGGAGATTCTGCTGGACTTCTTCGATCAGCTCAAGTCCCGCAGCCGCGGCTATGCATCCCTGGACTACGAGTTCGCCGGCTACCGCGAAGAGGATCTGGTGAAGCTCGACATCCTCATCAACGGCAGCCCCGTGGACGCGCTCTCCGTGATCACCCATCGCGCTCGCGCTCAGCATCGCGGCCGCGCGCTCGTCGAGCGATTGCGTAAGGTGCTCCCTCGCCAGATGTTCGAGATTCGGATTCAGGCCGGCCTCGGCTCCCGCATCATCGCCTCGGAGCGCATCGCGCCCATGCGCAAGAACGTGATCGCCAAGTGCTACGGCGGCGACATCACCCGCAAGCGGAAATTGCTCGAGAAGCAGAAGGCCGGCAAGAAGCGCATGCGCCAGATCGGGAAGATCGATATCCCCCAAGAAGCCTTCCTCACCGTGCTCAAGATCGCGGAATGAAAGAGCAAGGCACTCCGCCGATGAACCAGCCTTCGCTAAGGCTTCGGCGGGCAGGCGCCGATGAACGCTGATAAACAACGAACGGAATTGGACCACCTGACGGAGCGCGGCTTGGATTCCTGTCTTTTCATCTGTGTGTATCGGCAGCCATCGGCGGAGGGATTTTAGTTGTCGTCCATCGGCCTCTACATCCACTTCCCGTTCTGCCTGAGCAAGTGCGCGTACTGCGACTTCGCGTCCGCGCCGATCGACGCCTCGGGCGGCATGCCAGCCGCGCGGCGCTATATTGACGCGCTCGATATCGAACTCGATCTGCGTGCGGCTTCCGCCGAGCTTCATGGCGCCGCTTTGGACAGCGTCTACTTCGGCGGCGGCACGCCGACCGTTCTGCCGACCGAATGGCTGGCCGAGATGATGTCGCGCATCGCCCTGCGATTCAGGCTGACGGAGGGAACTGAGCGCACCGTCGAAGCCAATCCCGGCACAGTTGACGAGGTGAAGGTGCGTGCCCTTCTCGCCGCGGGCGTCAACCGCATCAGCCTCGGCGTGCAGTCGTTCTCCGACGACATTCTGCGGCTGCTGGGCCGCTGTCACACCGCGCAGGATGCCGAGGACGCCATCGCGGCCGCCCGCGCCGCCGGCTGCCGCAACCTCAATATCGACCTCATCTACGGCGTGCCCACGCAATCGGTCGAGAGCTGGCGGGATACGCTCCAGCGGGCGCTGGCAGCCCGACCGGAGCATATCTCCGCCTACGGGCTGTCCGTCGAAGACGGCACGCCGCTGGCCGCCGTCATCGAATCCGGCGAGCTGGCAGATCTCGATCAGGACCTCTACGGCGATATGTACCAGACGGCGAGGGATGCCCTCAGGGGCGCCGGATACGTGCACTACGAGATATCGAACTTCGCGCTCTCCGGTTTCGAATGCCGGCACAACAGGAAATATTGGGCGGCTGACGAATATCTGGGACTTGGCGTCTCGGCGCATTCCTATCGCCGGGGCGTCCGCTGGAACAATTGCCGTGATGCGGTAGTCTATGCGAATATGCTGGAGGCCGGGGTGCTTCCGGTAGCGCGGGCAGAGAGGCTGAGTGCACGAGCGCATCTGGGTGAGGTACTCATACTCGGCCTGCGGCGCGCTGAGGGAGTTTCGGAAGCGCAGATTGCCGAACGCTGCGGTGCCGCTCCCGGCGAGGTCTTCGCCGAGGAGATTCGGGATCTCTCGCAGCGCGGCCTGCTGATCGCCGGAAACGGGCGCCTGCGGGTGCCGCAGGAGGCGTGGCTGGTGTCGAATGAGGTGCTGTCTTACTTTGTCGCCTAAACATCATCGCGATCTAGGTTTATGCCGTACACGGCGGAGTGGGCCCCCAGACGGGGTTTCTGCCGCCAAACGTGATGTTTGCGTCCAACTTCGAACGCAAACATCTTTAGCCGATGATAGGCACGGGAGAATAACATGAACCGCAGGAAGGCAGTTCTTCTTCTCACCATGGGTGTCGGGCTCGCGCTCGCCGTGGTTGGCGCCACCGTGGGGCGCGCGCAGCTCATGTCGCTGCTGGGGCCCGAGCGAGTCGCGCTCATCTTCGACGGCGACCTGCAGACCGACTCCGGGGGCATCAAGGTGACATCCTGGGGCAGTGGGACCGCAAAGCCCAGCACCGACCAGAGCTACGTCGGCCCCCAGGTACTGGAGGTGTCGTCGCAGGGGCTCTATCAGGGCGCCGTCCTCCACCTCGCCAAGCCTGCGAGCCTGCAGGAATTCATGTCGTCCCCCGACGGGTTCATGGACCTCCGCATCCTGCCCGCGCAGGTCCCCAAGCCAAAGGAAACGGCCGCTGAGCGGGCGGCCCGCCTGCAGCGCGCTGGCCGTGGTGGTAGTCGCGGTGGCGCGGGCGGTGGTCGAGGTGGCGGCGGCGGTGGGATGGGCGGTGGTGGCGGTATGGGTGGCGGCGGCCGGGGCGGAATGGGCGGTGGTGGCGGCGGCGGCATGCGCGGCGGGGGCCGCTCTTCAGCCGGGTCGCCCGCGATCGCGTCTGCACCTGGATATGAAGTGCGGCTGACCGGTGGGATGCGTGGTGGCGGCGGTATGGGCGGCATGGGCGGCATGGGTGGTGGCGGCGGCATGCGCGGCGGAGCGGCCGGCGGACGGCAGGGCGGCCGTCAGGGCGGGCAGACGCCCGGCGCGCCGACCGGCCCTCAGGTGAAGGCGCTGACGATGAAGAACATGCGCATCGTTCTCTTCACCGATCAGGGCCAGCTCGTCGCCGACCCGGTGCCGGTGATCGCCGCGACCAAAGACAAGCGCGGGTGGATTCCAGTGAATGCCGCTCTCGCCCGCTTCAGCGGAACAAAGGGAGCCCGGGAGCTTCGCGCCGTCGGTCTTTTCAGCGACCAGACCGATAAGTTCTACCTCGGGCAGTTGAGGCTCATCGTCGACCACACGCCGGTCAAGGTCACCGTCAAGGCTAATCCCGGCATGGGCCGCACCGACACGCTGGTGGATTTCACCACCGAGCTGAGTGGCGGGCCGGTCGACGATCCCCAGGTAGTGTGGAGCTTCGGTGAGGGCGAGAAAGGCCAGGAACAGGCCTTCGGCACTCACGTCAAGTACGTCTACAAGAAGCCCGGCGATTTCATCGTCACCGCGACCGTCAAGGACAAGGCAGGCGTGCGCGCGCCCGCCACGGGGAGCGCTGGGGTTCACATCGAAGCGATCCCCAAGACAGGGACGAGCACGGAGGATGAGACGCAGTGACACACCGGGGGGCAGGGCCGCGGCCCGAGGAAAAGGCTGCTGCCCGGCCTCGTCGCTGGCGTCTTCGCGTACCCGTCAAAGAAAGCCTCCGGCTCCACGCCGATCATCATCGGCTCGTGTTATCATCGCGCGAGATCGCGGCAGCGGCGCGGCCCGGCCAGTTTCTCCACGTCTGGCCCCACGATCCCGAGGACATCGTGCGCCCCCCGTTCGGCGCGGTCCTCCGGCGACCCTATAGCATCTCGGCCGTATCCCCCCCCGACGAAGTCGAGTTGCTGCTGCGCGTGCGAGGTACCGGCGGCAAGCTCGTCGCCTCGAAACGTGCCGGCGATATGCTCGACGTGATCGGCCCCCTCGGCAACGGGTTCCATATCAGAGATGATCTCCAAGTGGCCGTGGTGGTAGCCGGCGGCGTCGGCCTTGCGCCCGCCCCTTTCCTCATCCAGCATCTGGCGGCCTCCGGAGCACGTGTGATCGTGTTGGCCGGCGCGACGGACGACCGCATGGCGCCCTTCGCGGTCGATCGACCGCGTGCCGGGCGCGCCTCCATACCTGCGCTCGCAGCGCTCGGCGCTGATGTCACGTTCGTCAGCGAGGAAGTCGAAGGCATCGTCATCACGGAGGTGCTCGAAGCGCGGCTAGGCGAGTTCCCGACAGATGGCAGCGCCGAGGTCTATTCCATCGGCCCGCGAGCCATGCTGAAGCGCCTTGCCGAAGTGACGGGCGCGCACTTTCGACTGCAGGTATCGCTCGAGGAGCGCATGGCCTGCGGCCTCGGCGCCTGCAGATCCTGTGTCGTGCCCACGCGGAACCGCCGCGGATTCGCATACCAGACCGTCTGCCGCGACGGCCCCGTCTTCCTGGCATCCGACGTCGACTGGGAGCGACTCGAGCCGTGAGCCAGCCCGACCTGACGGTGCCTATCGG
>JBEKKD010000118.1:0-10103 GCA_050010895.1 Armatimonadota bacterium | reverse complement strand
CGACGCAGACAACCAGGAAAGCGCCTAATCTGTTCATCTCGATCCGCTCCTCTCGAAGCCAGGGTGCATATAAGACGCGCCGGGATGCCGTTTAGTTCTCGGAAACGGCGGGAAAATGCCGGGCTGAGTGTCTACTCTCCCGGCCGCGCCCACAGGGCCGTGCTCGGGAGCCGGTAGCCGACGGCCCCACCCCTCGCCTCCCGTTGGTCAGCGAGGGGTGGGCTACTGGAAATGGCGATCAGCCGGCGTGAGGAGCTTCAGGGGCCGGCGGCGCGGTCGGCGCCGGGTTCTCGCCCTTCGCCATCGCGGCGCCGAGCTTGATGCCGGCGATGAGGTTGGGGAGGCGGCGCTGCTCTCTCTGAGTGGTGTCGATGGGCTCGCCGGAGAGGCCTTTGACGACAGGTGTGATGCCGACCCAGGTGGTGCAGAGGTAGCCCACCATGCGCGGGCCGGATTCCTTGCGGGCGACTTCGATGAAGCGGCGGATGCTGTTCTCCCGGTTCCAGCCGGACGGCCAGACGCGGAAGCCCTTGTCCTGGAAGAAGCGAACTGACGGGAAATCGGGGGCGTCCATCTCGTAGTGCCAGTCGCACATGACGATGTCCTTGGGCACCATGTCGATGGCCTGCCAGGTGTCGTTGGTGCTCGCCTCCCAGGACCCGTAGCCCGTCTTGTTGCCGTCGAGCAGGCGGTCGCCCCACATCTGCATCTCCACCTTGCGCGCGTCCACGAGATGCCCGTGGAGGTCGTTCACGGCCTTGGCGAAGAGCGTGGCGTTGGCGGTCCCCTTGCAGCGCGGGCACTGGCCGAGGATGAAGACCTCGTCCATGCCGACGTGCAACGCCTTGGCGTCGAACGCGTCGATCAGCTCATCGAAGAGGTCGAAGACGGTGGCGTTGACGGCGGGGAGATTCGGGCACCAGCTCATGCAGTAGAAGTCCTTCGCGTTCGGGTCCATATCCGGGGCTTCGTTGAACTCGGGGTGCGCGCGAAGGAGCGCGCCCTTGTCGGCATGCCAGGACTGGTGGCCCAGGCAGTTGTACATGGGCACGAGCTGGATGCCCTTGTCGCGGGCGAGGGCGGCGAGCGTGCGCGCGTCGTCCCTGGTAATGGGATTCTCGTCGGCGCATTCGGGGTGGCTCTTGTACTGGAACCCGCCGTCGATCTCGATAATGACCCAGTTCAGGCCCAGAGCGGGTGCGATCTGGCCGATGAGCTGCGCCAGGGGGCCCACCTCGTCGTGGCTCCCGGCGCTGACATGGATGCCCCGGCGCTGGAACGGCGCAGCCGGGGAGGCCGGCGTGGGCGGCTGCGGTGTCTCCGAGCCGGCCCAGACCGGTGTAGTGGCGGCCGCGAACGCGCCGGCCGCGATGCGCTTCAGGAAGCAGCGTCGCGTGAGAGACATGGCTCTATTCTCCTCTTTGGCGAACCTAGGGACTCCTGCCCTGTGGACTCGAGGGATCGCCTCCCTCCGGTCGGCTTGCAGGTATTGATCCCTCGCATAGTTGCCGCGCGCGGTGAAGCGTGGCGTGCCGCCGAACTGCAGGCGGCACCGCCTTCCGCGCGTTCCGGCTTCGCCGGAGCCGCGCGGGGAGTCGCTCGGGATGACAGATAGGGGCAGGAGGCACGCACCTGCCCGACCCAACCAGACGGCGAGATTGCCACGCACACCTCGGCTCTGAGGAGCCGAGGTGGCTCGCAATGACAATCAGCTCACGGGCGCATCAGCTTCGTGAGTCGCTCCAGTCGTTCGGCGATCATCCAGCGATAGACGTCCATCTCGTCCGGCGACCAGAAGCCCTCATACTGGTACTGCGGCAGCACCGGGATGGCCTTCCAGATCATGTCCAGCGTCTTCTCGGCTTCGGCGGCTTCGGCGCGGACTGGCTCGGACTGGGATTCCTGGGCGATGGCGATGGCGCGCTCGAGGCTGTAGATATAACGCATGTCATCGTAGCCCTCGCGGAAGCCTTCCCAGAGGCCGACGGGGATGGGCGTGCCGTCGAAGTCCGGGCGGACGAAGAAGTCCATGGTGCGGCCGTCGAGATAGTTGAGGGGATCGCCGCTGCTGGCCTGGTACATCCACGGTATCAGCCGTTTGAAGCCCGAGCGCCAGAACCCGAAGCCGTAGGTCATGCGCGCGCCGGCCACGGGAGTGTGGTCGTTCTCGCCGGAGATATCGTTGGGATAGCACCAGTACTCGAGTCCGGGCCGCGCCTTCATGTCGGCCATCGCGGTGTCGTGGACGGGCAGAAAGGTCTGCGTGCACCAGATGTCCACGTACGGCTTCATCGGCTGGTAGGCCGGCTTCTCGGGGGATGCGGTGGTGTAGGTGCGGACGCCGGCCGCTTTCACTGCTTTGAAGAGCCGGGCGGTGAATTCGATGACCGCCGGCTCGGAGCCGGGCTCGTCATAGGGCTGGTAGAGGAACTCGGGCCAGCCGCGGCGCTTGCGCTCCTGCTCGATGGCATTGACCATCGCGGTCATCTCGGTGAAGAAGGCCTCGGGGGGCATTTTGACGCCCTGAAGGTGGTTGGCGAGCCGCTGCTTCATGTACTTCTCGTAGACTGACTCGGAGGAGATGCTCATCACGTAGGGCGGCTGGAAGCCGAACCGCTGCGCCATGTCGAGCTCGGCCTCGAGCCGGCGGAGGGCCTCGGTGATATCGAACCTGCCGTCGGCGTCGGCCGCGGGAGACCAGCAGTCCATGGTGACGTTTCGAGTGCCGTGCGCGACCATGTCGGCGTGCTCGAGTTCGGACTTGCGCAGCCAGTGCGTGCGAGACGACTCATCGGGGGCATCGAGCGCGCGGTCGAGCGGGTCATCGTAGTAGATCCCGTAGGTGTGGTCGGGATCCTCCTTCAGGGTGACGTCGAGGATGCGAAGCTGCACCGGCAGCTCCGCCATCTTCCCGTCGCCGGCAAAGACGATGGCTCCGTGGTACACGCCGGGCTTGGCGTCGTCGGGCACGTGCACGGTGAGCCAGAATGTGGCGTTCTCGTCGGCCGGCAGCGGCCCGCCCTGCCAGGACTCCAGCACATCGGGGACGATGCGGTACAGGCGCGATTCGTCGCTGTAGTTGGGGCGCGCCTTCATGAAGCGCACCTTGCGGATATCGAATGCGGACGCCGGCACCGGACCGATGTCGCCCGGTTTCACTTCCGCACTCTGAATGCGATGCAGGGGTCGAACGGTGAAGGTGATCGGCTCGTACTCGCCCGGGGCGGCGAAGATGCGGAGCGTGGGGTCGATTTCGTCGGCGGTCGGGTTCGTCCACGGGTAGATCGGTGTGGCCCAGTGGCGGTGCCAGATGTAGAAACCGCGCGTGCGGTCGGCCGCGCTGATAGCAGGAGCGGGCCCGGCCGGCGGGCGCACGTCTTCCTTCCACTTCGCCAGCTCTTCCTTCGGCGCCCATTGCTCGATCTGATCGATCAGCTCGCGGGCGGCATTTCCATCCTCAGGCTGCCAGGCGATGATGCCGGAAATCGCCCACTTGCTCCGCGGGGCGAGTTTGATCTCTATCTGTCCGTTCGAGGAGACGGTGAAAGTGTGGCGGGGGAAGCGAATCCCGGAGGTATAGTTCGGGGACTCGAACTCGCACTGCCAGGTCTCCCTGCCGACGCTGACATCGAAATCCCAGTACTGCGCCTGCGGGTCCCAACTCGCGCCGACGCCGCTGATCACATAGACGTACCACTTGCCTTTGGGGGCGAGGAAATGGAAGCCGTTGGGCGCGGTGCCGGTAATGGAATCCTGTGTGAGGGCGTTGGTCCAGATGGGATTCCCGGCGGCGGCCGCGTCATGGTCCTTGAGGTCGCTCGTGGACACCCAGCCGGGGTCCGTGACGGTCACCTGTCGAGCGCCGGGGTAGACCGGAGAAGACGCCGCGCCCATATCGAATATCAGCATATTCGCGCCGGCAGGCAGAGCGATGGCGACGAAGATCAACACGGGGAACAGCAGCACGATCGCTCTCATGGCTTCACCTCCTGCCAGGGCGACGCAACCAGCATGATGTTGTGGGAGAGGGCCCGACCGCCCGCCGTCGCCGCGAGGGAGTACGCCCCGGGCGGAAGCGGCTTCGAGAGAGGCAGCGACACCTGGGTCTGGCCCTCGGCTGCCTGAGCCACAGCGGTGGCGATGGCCTCGCCTCCCTTCCTGAGCTCGATCTCCACAGACGCGGTCGTGCCGGCGGCCACGCCGAGGATATCGACGATCGCGGACAGCGCCTTCGCATCGGCGAAGGCCACGTCCCCCAGGGGCTGGAAGGTCATCAGCGTCGGGCGCGTGTATCGCAGCAACTCGAGATCGCTGATGTAGAACTCGAGCACGTCTCCGTCAGAGTACTCGCTTTCCGAGATGAAGACCCCGAGCGACGTGATATTATCTCGCGCGGGCGCGTCGCGAAGATCGAAGACGAACTCCTGCCAGGCGCCTGCCTGCAGGTTGGAGCAGTTCTTCTCCCAGCTCACGTTCTGCCGGCCGCTGCTGATGGTTATGCCGAGCGGCTGGGCCGGGAATGGCGCGCCGACCTTCTTCGCGTAGACTCTGAGCCGAACCTGCTCCCAGGTGCGCCAGTCGCCCTGGCCGGCGGGCACCCCGAAGTGAATGCGTGGCCAGCCGATGGGGTAACCCGGCTCGCCGCCCTCCCAGTCCACCTGAACACGAAACAGGAGGGCTTTCGCTCCATCGACCTCGGCCGGCGTGAGCGTCGATTCGTCGCACTGCCAGCCGGCCGCGGATTTCCCGTCAATGAGGACGAGGCGCTCGACATCGGCGGCCGCGGCGATACCACAACAGGCGGCAGCGCAAACCGCAGTGAGGATGAGAGCCAGCGTGGATCGGGCCATCTCAACTCCTCGGGTGTGTGTTAGAGGTGGATTCGGAGGGGAGAGAGGGAGGTCCTGCTAGGGACGTTCGCCCAACAAAGTAACATCGGGCGAACGTCTTCTTTCAGGTATTCGCTGGTCTTCTGACGACTTTCGCCCTTACTTCTTTGGGCGAAAGTCATTAGGGGTGAGGCGGGCTATCCGACCAGGTCGGGGCATTCGGAGGAGAGCCAGGCCCGGAATCGGTCGCGAAGACGACGCGCGGCGTCAGCTTCCGTCCTGGTCACGATTCCTGCGCGCTCATACACTGACCGGCTCCGCTTGCGCCGGAACTCCTGAAGCTCCCTGACCTCCGAGGAGGAGAGGTCAAGCGTATAGTGCAGAGACTCAATCAGTTGCCAGTGGTGAGCAGAAGAATGCTGCCGGACGCGGTATCCGCGGACCGCCAGGGCTGCAGCCGCGATGGCAATGCAGGCGGCGTGGGCATGCCCTAACCGGCCGTCGTCAGACGCCACGGTCTCGGCGTCGCGCATCTCCCGGTCTGCTACCGCGCGCAGGTCAGCGATCAGCCCGACGCGCGTCGGTTGGGCTACAAGGTCATCCCTGTGTTGGTTCGCCCACTCGTCCAATCTCATCAATGTTCCCTATCAGCGCGATCTTGGGCTGCTGCAGCACCGCCGTCAGGAAGTAGTGCTTCTCCGCTAGCTTCTCAGCGAACTCGGCAGGTGAATAGACGGTCGGCGAGATCTCCCGTCCGAGGCGCTGCTGCGCGACGAGCAGCGCGGACGCAATATCGGCGAAAGCGGCGTCCGCCACGATAAGCACATCGACGTCGCTTCTCGAATCCGCGGTGCCTTTGGCTACACTGCCAAAAATGAAAGCCAACTGCACGCCCTGCACTTGTGCCAGTGCTTCTCGGACAACATCCTTGAGACCGGCGGTCTTGAGCATGAGCCCGCGAATCTCCGGGAAGAGCGGGCTTTCGCGGTTCGCTCGGAAGAAAGCGAGATTGCCGCGCTTCTCCCGAGTGACGATGCCAGCTTGCGCCAGCGCCCGCAGCTCGCGCTCGACTGCCCCCCGGCCGTCGCCGGTGACGCGAACGATTTCCCGCAGGTAGAACGATTCCTCTGATCTGCCGAACAGAAGCGCCAGGATGTCTCGCCTGGTCTTCGGGAGGAGGGATTCGAGCATGATTGTCCCCTATTTGAGGACGATTGTCCCCTATTTGAGGACAGATGTCAAGCGCTTGTGGGCGCTGTAGGGATGGTCCTACGTGCCCCCGGCCGATGCGATTTCTGCCGCATCCTCTTCCGCCTCTGCCACGATTGGCGTTTCCCTGCCGCTGAGCACGTTGAGCCAGGCACGGGCGGAGGTGATCACGATGATGACCGACAGCACCATCATCGCGGCGGTGAGGAAGGCGTTGAGGTAGGCCTGCTTGGGCAGGTAGTTGGTGGTGAGATTGAGCCAGCCGGCGTAGAGGGTGGTGACGAAGACGAAGGCGAGCGGGATGGCGGTTGCGAGCGCGTACTTCGCGACGGTCGTGCGGAGGATGACGGTGGTGCCGATGGCGAGGGCGATGGCGGCGAGAAGCTGGTTGGCGATGCCGAACATGGGCCAGATGGTCATGATGTCGTTGCCATAGAGGAGATAGCCCCAGGCGAAGCAGGCGGCGGCGCTGGTGAGGATGATGGCGGGGTAGCTGGTGCGTCCACCCGCTTCGGCGACGCCGCCGCGGAGGTGAACGAACTCGTGGACGATGAAGCGCGCGACGCGCGTCCCAGTGTCAACCGCGGTGAGGATGAACATCGCCTCGAACATGATGGCGAAGTGGTACCAGTAGGCCATCAGGCCGCGCATGCCGGGGATGCCGGAGAAGATCTGCGCCATGCCCACCGCGAGCGAGACCGCGCCGCCGGTGCGGCCGGCGAGGTGCTGCTCCCCTACCATCTGCGTGAGGGATTTCAGGTTGCTGTCGGCGCCGGCCCATGCAGGCACCAGCGATATGGACTTGGCGTTGATGGCGAAATAGTCATACGGAAGCATGGAGGAAGCGGCGATGAGGGCGGTGATGGCGACGAAGCCCTCCATCAACATCGCCCCGTAGCCGATGAAACGAAGATCGCCCTCGGAATCGATCATCTTGGGCGTGGTGCCGGAGGCGATGAGCGCATGGAAGCCGGAGATCGCGCCGCACATGATGGTGATGCAGACGAACGGCCAGACCGTGCCGGGCACGACCACGCCGCCGCCGTGGATGAAGCTCGTGGTCATAGGCATGCGCAGCGCCGGGTGCACGACGGCGATGCCGACTGCGAGGAGGGCGATGGTGCCGATCTTCATGTACGAGCTGAGATAGTCACGCGGGCAGAGGAGCATCCACACCGGCAGCACGGAGGCGATGAAGCCGTAGGCGGGCAGGAGCAGCTTGAGCTGCATCTCCGTCAGCCGGAAATGCTCGCCCCAGGCCGTGCCGGGCACCTGCGCGCCGAAGACGACCGCGAGCACGACGAGGGTGACGCCGATGACGCTGGCCTCGGCGACCTTGCCGGGGCGCAGCACGTGCAGATAGAGGCCGATGAAGAGGGCGATGGGGATGGTGGAGGCGATGGAGAAGGCCCCCCAGATGGAGTCGGTGAGGGCCTTCACCACGGAGATCGAGAGACCGGCGAGCGAGCACATGATGATGAAGAGGATGGCGATGCTGGTGACGATGCGCGCGAGGCGGCCGATGTGCGTACCGGCGATCTCGGAGAGCGACATGCCGCGACAGCGGACGGAGGCAACGAGGATGATGAAGTCGTGCACCGCGCCGGCGAGCACCGCGCCGATGATGATCCAGACTGCGCCGGGCAGCACGCCCCACTGGGCGGCGAGCACCGGCCCGATCAGCGGCCCTGCACCGGAGATGGCGGCGAAATGGTGGCCGAAGAGGACGTAGCGGTTGGTGGGGACGTAATCCTTGCCGTCGTGGAACTGGTGAGCCGGAGTGACGCGGTCGGCATTGACCATCGCCACCTTGGCGGCCAGGAAGGCGGAGTAGAAGCGATAGCCGAGCGCGAAGCAGCAAGCCGCGGCGATCAGCAGAGTTAGTGAATTCACGCGCTTCCTCCTCCCAATGCCCGGTACGACAGAGATCAGTTTACAGCAGGTGGGCGGAGGTGGCAACGGCGGGGGGGGGGCGTGTCTCACGGGGTCTCGCCATCGATGCGCCGGCCTCCCCATCGCTGCAAGGTATCGCTCATGCATCTGCGCCAAGCGGCGTGCCGCTCCCTGGCGCCCTCTGTGCTTCCCTCGCCGTAGGTCAAGCGGTCGAGGAAGGCGATGACCTCGTTCATCTTTCCTTCGATCAGGTTCACACCGACCGGCCGCGTGGGGTCGCGGTTCTCGGAATGGAAGCGATGGATGAGCCAGTCGATGAGAAGCATCTTCTGACGCGGGCCTTCGGCGGCCGGGAACCGTGCCATGAACTCCTGAAAGAACGCGACGACAGTCCGCGCGCCGCTGAGCTGCTTGTGCTGAATGCTACGGAAGTAGATGCGCCAGGCGACACCCCACCCGCACTTCTCGCAACGCAGCATGTCCGAGCCATCAGACTGGGGGTCGGTTCGCCAGAGCGTCTCGCCGCAGCCGTGGCACCGCGCTCGGCCCGACCACGCGCCGGTGGCGACGACGAAACTGTCGCAGCGCGCGTAGAGCGCCCAGCCGATCTCGTCGATCAGCTCCTCGTCGTAGATTCCGTTGGCGTCAGTTTCGTGGAGGCACTTGATCGTGCGCTGGGGCACGCGCCCCGCCCACTTGATCTCAGCCTCGGGGTCGTTCATGGTGTTCTCACTCCGCGCGAGTAGCTCCGACCAGCGCCACTGTGCGAGTTCTGTGCGGCATCTTCGATCTGTCTCCACCGACGCTATCCGTTCGGTCCACGCGTGCCAGCTGCAGTTCTCCGGGGTGTCCCTATCAGGCCTTCTTCAGTTGCCAGAACGAGTCGAACCAAGGCGGAGCGGCCTGGGTGAAGTAGGGCCAGGAGCCCGGCTCAAGGGGCTCGGCGTGGCGCGTCCATTCTTTCAGGTGCAGCAGGACGAACCCGTTCTGCACGAGTGCATTCAGCACGGTGCTCAAGTTGTGCCGGAATTCGTGAGGGCGATCCACGGTGATGGCCGAGCCGTCCGGCTGCTCCACGTCCCAAGTCGGGAAGTAGCGGCTGATGTCCTCACCATCAGTATAGAGACCGCGCAGGCGGTATCCTTCGCCATCCCAGCTATCATCATCCACGGCCTGTGTGAACGGATTTGCGAAGGTCACCTGGTAGATGCCATCAGGCCTGAGAACGCGGGCCACTTCGCTGAAGACGGGTTCTACGGTTGGGCTGTAGTTGAGCGAGTAGGGCTGCCAAACGACGTCGAAGGTGCTCGTGCCGAACACGGGCAGGTCGCGCATGTCGCCCTGGACAGTCTGTACCGTCAGCCCATGGTGGCGCGCGGCATCACGGTCGCGGGCGAGCTGCACGTCCGAGAGGTCGAGCACGGTAACGTCAGCGCCCAGCAACCCAAAGGCGACCGACGCTTGCCCGCCGCCGTTGGCCAGACAGAGGACCCTCTTCCCGGAGACGTCCTTGAGAATGCCATGGCCATACACGTAGTCGGCGGCGTCCTCGCGGGTGAAGTCCAGGAAAGGCACCGAGTGCATCACGTTGGCATTCGCCAGAGCGTTCCAGCGCTCGCGGTTGTCTCTACTGATGGCGTCCATGGTGTTCACCTGGGCCGACGCGTGGGTCCTCGTGTTCCTGTCAGCAACGCCGAGCGAAGCCGAACGCGCCCGCTCCGTGCCGCCCGGCGTTTCGGATGGCATGAAGCAGGCGCGCGATGGGCTGAGGTGCGTGTTCCTGCTGTAGGAGTATGGTTTTTTCGCTGGTCAGCCAAGCGGATTATGCGTCGGGCGGGGCCGGTTGTCAATGGTGGCGGCGTAAGTGGCGAGGAATCGTGGAGTCGGAGGGAACGGCAACGGAGGGAGGCAGGCTGGAAGCCTGCGCTCCAGGATGAGGAGTGGTGTCCGCGAGCGGACGCCGATTTCCGTACGGAAACGACGTGATCCTTCGCTGCGCTCAGGATGACAAAGGGACGGCCGGCCCCCACCGACCCAAGAGCAAGGTTGCTGTCGACACCGATGCGGCGCGCGGCGGCCAGGGCGTGGCCGCCGGAAAGGATGGCGGACCGCGCCGCGGAAATGACAGTGGCCGAAAACCATAGGTGAGGCGCCGAAGCCGCGAGCAGAGTC
>JBEKKD010000117.1:0-10121 GCA_050010895.1 Armatimonadota bacterium | reverse complement strand
CGTCAGCCGGTGTGAACGAGTTCGTCCCCATCACGTAGCTCAGGTCTTCGTACTCCCACGGCAGCATCCCGCCCGTGATGCCCCAGGCGCGCCAGGCCCGCCATCTCTCCTTGACGAAGAGGGCAGACACGCGGTTGAAGCTCTCCTCCTGGTTTGGCGGATCGGGGTACTGCCAGGTGCTGTAGACTTCGTTGCCGCGGAACTGGGCCTCGATCCGCCTTACGTATGCGTCGCGTTCGAGCGCGTAGGCCTCCTCGCCGAGGTAGATCGCAGCCGCTTCGGTGGCAAACGGCGCGCTTCGCCAAGCGTCGAATCCAGGTCTACGGAAACGCATCAGGGCCTCGGAGATCGGGAGGCCGCACTCGATGGCCATGAGAGGGTATGCCTTCTCGCTCGCCCAGATGCCGAGAAACTCTCTCTGCTCCTGCAGCGGCATCATGTTCAGGTAGAGGTTGGGCGCGGACACGTCGCCCACATCAGAGGCGTGGAAGAACACCGGTCGCGTGGGATCCATCTCCTTGTACGCCGCAAGTGCGATGCGCGCCCCCTCACGGATACCGGTCAGATACGCGTACTCGATAGGAGCCCCCGGTACAAAGAACGGCGGCAGGGCCGTGCCGAACACGTTCGGGCTGACTCCCCACATCACGATGCTGGGGTGATTGCCGATCAGGCCGATCTGCTTTCGCACCTTCTCGCGCCACTCGGGGTCGACGTGGCCCTGTTCCCGAAAGTCGCCCGCGAGCTCGGTCATGCTCTCCAGGGGCAGGATGAGAAGGACGCCCATCCGGTCGGCCTCGGCCGCAATGTGCTCGAGCTCGGGGTGGAAGGCGTCTGGCCAGTACTGGACAGTGTTAAAGCCATCGGCCTTGATGCCGCGGAGTTGCGCCCGGATCAGTGGCGGACAGAAGGTGGGCGTGTGCTCCCAGGCACCTGTGAAGAGGCGGGGCCTCAGGCGGATCTTCCGCCCGTTGAGTATGAAGCTCTCCTTGGCGATCCCGAACTCACGGAACCCGAAGCTATCCCGGTACTCGTCCAGGAGCGCGCCACGCTCGTCGAACAGACGGATAACGCATTCATAGAGGTAGGGATCATCGAGATCCCAGCGGCGGGCACCGCGCCAGGAGGTCTCCGCCGATACCTGCTGCTCGGTCGTTTGGGCGGCCAGCGTCGTTTCCATCTCGGATGCGACTGTGCCATTGGCTTCGCGGGCTTGGACGCGGAGCGTGTACCGCGCCGCGCCTGTCAGCCCCCCGAGGTCCGCTGTGATGCGCCAGTTCGCATCCCTGACAGAGGTCCGTATCGCTACCCGGTCGATGACCGCGTCGCGCGGCAGAACTGTCAGGAAGACGTCACCCAGGATCCCCCGATCCTCCAGCGGCGCCGAGTCTTGGACCGCCGGGCCTCCAAAGACCGTTTGTGCGTTTCTCGGCGCCGACGTCGCCGCCACTAGCACTGACAAGAGGCATGATCTGCCGGGCTCGATGGCGCGAGTGACATCCGCCGTGCCCCATTGCGTGATCGTGCCGACTTGCACTCCGTTCACGAAAACCTTGCCGGAACCGGAGATGTCCCTGAAGTCCAGCAGGACCTTCTTGCCTTCGGCCTCGGCCGGAATGTGGACGCTGCGCTGGAACCAGCCGTAAGCCGACTTCTGCAGCTGGTCATCATTGAGCGCAGGGCGCTCACCCGGCGTTACCGCCGTTTGCCAGGGCTTGTTCCAGATACCGGGCACAGAGATTCGTGCCCATCCCTCCGCGGGCGGCAGTCCCAAGCGATTGTCTGCCGGCTGGAACGACCACTTCCCGTTCAAGCACGTTGTCGTCCGGCTTGCGGTCTTAACGGCGAAGATGGCGCCCGGGGCCGGGATGGCGGCAGGAACGTCGCTTACGGGATCCCTCTGCGCACCGAAGGCAGCGCAAGCCGAGCATACGGCCAATGCTAACACCTGCAATATGCCTTTCATTCTCACGATCCGCGGTGACTCCCAAGTATCGCGATTGAGACTGGCACTGCCCTGCCTGCAGCAGTTCCGCGCCAGGGGAGCTGCTCCTTCCTGCACAGGTCATTGGTCTTTTCGGACCGAGGTCCCGATGGACCAAAGGGCAGTCTCGTGAGAGGATCCCCAGGAGCAGACACCGGGGCATAAGGGTGGAACTGTGAGAGCACCTAAGCGTGTGGTGGAGGTTCGCAGACTGTTCCCAGGTGCCACGCGACACTCAGGAGGAAGGCCCGAACGACACTCGAAGCAGGGCAGCACCTGCTGCGGGATGAAGAAACGCCCCCAGGGCCGTCTCGCCCGAAACGCCGGTATGCGATTGTCGATCCTCTGGTGCGGACGATGGCCGGCGCACCCACGGGCGAAGGCGAGCCAGGGTCACCAGAACACGATCGCTGCCAGACGCTGGCCAGGTACCGTGAGGAGCTCGAGGCGTCATTCAAAGGCCTCGGGGCGAAGGAGAGAGAGCAGTGAGCTGGACGGAGTTGCGTTTCCGGCAGGTGCATCTAGACTTCCACACCAGTCCGGACATCGACGGCATCGGAGCCGAGTTCGACCTGGAGGAGTTCGCCTCTACTTTGGAGCGGGCGCGGGTCAATTCGGTCACGTGTTTCGCGCGCTGTCATCACGGCTACATCTACTACGATACCAAGGTGAACCCCGAGCGGCGGCACCCGCATCTCACGCGGGAGTTGCTCCGAGAGCAGATCGAAACCTGCCACGCCAGAGACATCCGCGTGCCCATCTACACCACCGTGCAGTGGGACCGCTTCACGGCCGCCGAGCATCCGGACTGGTTGACGATGGACGCGGACGGATCGATCCACAACAACGCGCCCTACGGGGCCGGGTTCTATGCCGACCTCTGCGTGAACTCACCATACCGCGACTTCCTGAAGGCCCACGTGCTGGAGATCTTCCAGTCTTTGCCTGTGGATGGGCTGTTCTTCGACATCGTCAAGCCGGTCGAGTGCTCCTGCCGCCACTGCCGCGTGAGGATGGCGGCGCAGGGCATTGATCCCTCCGATCCGGACGCACGGCGGGCGTACAGCATCACGAGCATCAACGAGTTCAAGCAGGACATGACCGCCTTCGTGCGCCAGTTCAGCCCGGACTGCACCATCTTCTACAATGCCGGTCACATTGGCCCGCGTCACCGCGCGGCGGCGGAGGCCTACTCGCACTGGGAACTCGAGTCCCTCCCCAGCGGCGACTGGGGCTATCTGCACTTCCCGCTTACCATGCGCTATGCGCGCACGCTCGGCCGTGACTGCCTGGGGGTAACCGGCAAGTTCCACACTTCCTGGGGCGACTTCCACTCGCTGAAGAACCAGGCCGCGCTGGAGTTCGAGTGCTTCCGCATACTCGCGCTTGGCGGCAAGTGCTCCATCGGTGACCAGCTTCACCCCACCGGCCGCATCTGTCAGGCCACTTATGATCTCATCGGGTCAGTCTATCAGGAGGTCGAGAAGAAGGAGCCCTGGTGCCGCGGGGCGCGTCCGCTCAGCGACATCGGCGTGTTCTCGCCCGAGGAGTTCACCGGGGAGCGGATGCCGGATGCCAGCATGGGCGCGGTGAGGATGCTCCAGGAGGGCGGCCATCAGTTCGACATGCTGGACACGCAGAGCGACCTTTCGCGGTACCGGCTCGTCATTTTGCCCGACGTGATCGCCGTCACCACTGGCGTCGCCGCCAAGTTGGAGCAGTACCTCCAGGCCGGCGGCGCCCTCATCGCCTCCTACCAGTCCGGCCTGAACGCCGGAGAAGATGCCTCTGCGGTCACCTCCCTCGGGGTCACTCTCACGGGCGAGGCCCCGTTCAGTCCTGACTTCATCCGGCCCAAAGGCCCGCTCGCGACCGGACTGCCGCAAACTGATCTGGTGATGTACCTGCGGGCGATGCAGGTGGAGCCGTCGCCGGGCGCCGAGGTACTCGCCGACGTGGTGGTGCCCTACTTCAACCGCGGCATCCGCTTCTGTTCGCACGCGCATACCCCATCGGCGGGAAGGATCGGCTATCCCGGTGTCGTGCAGAAGGGCCGGGCGATCTACTTCGCGCATCCCATCTTCACGCAGTACCACAGGAACGCGCCCCGTTGGTGCAAACAGCTCCTTCTCAACGCGGTGAACCTGCTGCTGCCCGACCCGCTCGTCCGCACCAATGCTCCCTCGACTGCACTGATCTCTCTCACCGAGCAGCCCGAGGAGAGCCGCTGGGTGCTGCATCTGCTTCACTACATCCCCGAGCGGCGCGGGGTGGACTTCGACGTGATCGAGGACGTGATCCCGCTGCACGACATCGCGGTGTCACTGCGCACGCCGCGGCCGGCGGCGAGGGTGGTGCGTGTCCCGGAGGGTGAGCCCCTGCCATTCGAGCAGCATGATGGTCGGGTCGAGTTCACACTGCCCAAGCTCGTCGGGCACCAGATGGTGACCATTGATCTTGCCTGACCTGCCGCAGGAAAGGCGCCACAAAGCCTGTTCGGGCGCGCGCGGGCAGGCGTGGTCATACGCGGCCGCAGCGAAGGCGTCGGGTTGCAGGCAGACTCGCCTAACCGGCTGAGATACGCCACCATGCAAGAGCACCACGCGCGAGCGATCCCTGCATGGCTTGTTCTACCTCCCAGGACAGGGCTGTCCGCGAGTGCAGAGAATACCACGAGAGCGGGTCCACGAGTAGCCTGGGAACCACATGAGCTATCGGACAGCACGGAGAGGAGACACATGAGAATCGACGTTCACGTACATGGGAGCAGAGACCGTTTGACGGAAACGCCTGAGGAGTTTGTGGCCCAGAGCCGCGCGGCCGGGGTGGAGCGGGCAGCGCTCATCGCGAGTCCCGAGGAGACGCTGAAGGCGCTCAAGGAGCTGCCCGACTATATCATCGCAGTTCCCCGGTTCGACATCGACGTGGCCAAGGTGAGCGAGATCCACGACGCTATCGACGCGGGCGCCGCGGGCATCAAGTTCATCAACCCGCGATTTTCCTACGGGGACACGCGTTACGATCCGCTCTACGCGGCCATCTCTGATCGAAAGAAAGTGGCGGTGTTCCACACGGGATACCTGGGGCGGGGCCGAGCCGTGGCGGCACCAGACCATACGGACATCACGCTGATGCGCCCCGCGGCCGTCGACTGCCTGAGCCGGCGCCATCCAGACCTGAAGATCCTGATGTCCCATTACGGCAACCCGTGGTGGGAGGAGGCATGGAAGATCGCCTGGTCCGCGCCCAATGTTTACGCAGATCTCTGCGGCGGAACGGCGATCTACCGGTCGCTCCTTATGTGGCGGGAGATGTTCGCGCCAAACGGGGAACTCGACGAGGCGAGTCTGTCCAAATTGCTCTTCGCCACGGATGAGCACATCTTCCAGAGTGGATACGTGAAGTCATGCGAGCCGTTCTTCGCGTTCTACGACAGATTGCTCGATGCAGTCGGCGCCTCGGAAGCCCAGCGCGAGGCGGTGAACCGGGGCACGGCCATCCAGCTCTTCGGGCTGGTATGAGGCATGGCGCTGGAGGCCGAGACAGCAACTCCGGTCGATTGATCGGCCAGGCCTGGCATGACCCGCCCCATAGGAGATCCGCCGGGTCCTCGGCGTAACGAAAGACTGCCCGGGATTCGTGTTTGCGGCCGGCAACCACTTCTCGGCGAGCGTCCCCTTGGAAGACGCACTCTACTGCTTCGAGCTGATCGAGGAGCTGGGTAATCGCGAGCAGGTCTGATAGCTACGTCGGTGGCAGAAACGTCAGGAATGAGGCAGAGATGGCCGAGGAGATCCTTCAGAACGACCGGTTGTTGATCAACATCGATCCGGATACCGCCCTTGCATCCGTGCATCTGAAGGGCGAGGACCTGGCCTGGAGTTTCGAGCCCAGCCTGGACGCAGATGTGGTCGTGCGCCACGGTACGACTGAGATCAGTGCTCACCTGCGCGAGGCCCGACACAAGCGCGTCCGCCGTTTCAGGACCGCCGCAGATGAGCGAGTCTGTCTCTTCTACGAGGGGCTGCCAGGGAATACCGGCGTTCTGATCTCTTACTGTCTGCCGGAGTCCGGCCCCACACTGCGGATCGAGGCCGAGGCGCTGCCTTCGGGCACAGTATCGCGGATCGCGGAACTGCGTTATCCCGGTCCGGTGGCCTGGCGCTCGTCTGCGCCGTCCCACACCCTCTGGCCGAACGCGGCCGGGATGCTGCTGCCGAACAACCACCCGACTGCTGTAACCCCGAACGGCGAGGGCATTGCAGAGCGGCTTGCCTTCACCCGTAGTCTCTATCAGCCCTGGTGGGGGGTCGTGGGCGATCGCGGGGCCTACGCCGCGATCGCTGAGACGCCATTTGATTTCGCTTTCGACATCCGGCATCCGGCCGGCGGCCCGACCACCACGCGGCCGATCTGGATGGCGTCACATGGTCATCTCGCCTACCCGCGAGCGATTCGCTATAGCTTCTTCGGGACCGCAGACCATGTAACGCTTGCGAAGACCTACCGCGCCTACGCCAAGTCCATCGGCCGTTGGGTGTCGCTTGAGGAGAAATTCGACCGCAACCCTCGGGCGAAGGGGCTCATCGGAGCGACTATCTTCCCTGTCCCGATCTGCCGGCACGCAGTCCTGCCCCGCCGACAGATGCACCGCGTCACCTCATTCGAGAGAAGAACGGAGCAGATTCGCCGTCTGAAGGCTCTGGGAAGAGAGAAGGTGTACCTGCACGTGGACGGCTGGGGGTTCCGCGGCTACGACAACCAGCACCCGGACGTCTTCCCTCCCTGCCCCGAGGCCGGAGGCTGGGACGGGCTCATCACGATGTCGCAGGCGGCGGACGAGCGGGGCTATCTCTTCGGACTGCACGACCAGTACCGAGACTACTTCTTGGATGGTCCCCTGTTCTGCGAATCGCGCGCGGTCAAGGACGCCAGTGGCACGCTTCCGCAGTGGGCTTTGTGGGACGGCGGGCCGCAGACGGTGCTGTGCGCGAAAGAGTCGCTTGCCAACATCCGGCGCAACTTCAGCGAACTGCTGGGGCGAGGAGTTAGGCTCACTGCCTCTTATCTGGACGTGTTCGCGATCGTGCCGATGGACGAGTGCTTCGACCCCGCGCATCCTATGACTCGAGAGGACTGCTATCGGTGGCGCGCGGCCGGGCTCGACTACGTTCGGAGTCTCGGCCTCGCGATCAGCTCGGAAGAACCTGTTGACTGCTTCGTGCCCCATCTCGACTTCGCGCACTGGGCCGACTACCCGCGGCACGGATTCATGAAGGGCGACTATCTCGGCATTCCGATACCGATCCACACGCTCGTGTATCACGACGCGCTTCTGCTTCCCGCCGTCTTCGATTACGGCGCGACACCGGAGAACCGCGCCCGGGCATTCCTGGAGGGGTTAGCGCGGGTGGAGATCCCCTATGGCAGCATCGAATGGGACAGCTCCGAGCGGTTTCGGCATGTCGATCTGCTCGCCGGTTTGCACGAAGTATGGGGTACTGCTGAGCTGACGAACCACAAGCTGCTAGAGCCAGAAGGTCTGGTCCAGGAGTTCGAGTATCCCGACGGCGCGGTAGCCATCGACCTGCGCGAGCTTCGCTATCGCATCGACGGCGGCCCTCTGGCGACGGCTGGCTGGCAGGACGTCGAGCTGTAGCGCGGCGTGCCGTGAGGATTGCTGGTGTGAGCTGTCCACTGAGGACGGGCGCGCTGACGGTGGTCGTCGTTGCTCTCGCTGTGTTCTGCCGGCGTCCCCCCATCCCGTCGTCCAGACCCGGAGCGGCTGTTCTGGGCGGTTCGATCGCCATATCACACCCCCATGCAGGAGCGTACGATAGTCAGATAAGCCTCTCGACAGCACGGGGCCGACGACCTCGTCCCACTCCTGTGGCTGCACTCCTGCGCAGCACGAGCGTTCGCGCGCCCTACCTGCCCCCTTCCGGCGGCATGACCCAGAGATCCGGCATGGGCTGTCGAAACTCGTAGGGCCATCCCTCCTCCCCCCACTGCCGGTGGTAATCGGCGGCGAGTACCGGCACGAAAGCAAACGCGCCGAGGTCGGGCGCCCTACCCTTCGCCGCGGGCCGGCCCCAGAAGTCCGTCTGCGGCGCGTACGCGGCAGCGCCTGTCCCGATCGCCGGGCTGCCAGGCCTCAGCCAGAAGATGCCCCGCACCGCATGCGCGCCCTGGCGATTCGACTCGGGTACGCACAGGTTGTAGTCCACCGTCACCTTGGTCGAGGCCTGAGGCGAGCCCTCCTGAAAGTCGAAGACTTCACTGTCCGAAACGAAGATGTTGTTGACCACCGTCTCGCCGTTTCCATACCAGATCGCGAGACACCCGTTCCGCTCCACCACGGTGTTGTTGGCGATGAGATTCCCGCCTCCCCCCGGGGGAGACGAAATGATGATGCCTGGATGGAAGACGTGCCCGTACACTAGGTTCTGGACGATCACGGAGTGTGTGAGCACCGGGTAGAGCTGCAAACCGAATCCGGCGTTGTGGCGCACGATGTTGCCGCGGATGATGAGACCGTCTCCGTCCGCGTAGACACCGTGCTCGAACTGGATGTTGTGGCCGTTGAACTCGATGAGGTTGTTCTCGATGGTGCCGCGCTTGCGCCCATGCATGGCCACCCCCATGCCGCTGTTGTTGTGCACCCAGCAATTCCGCACCGTGCTGTCGTCCCCACTGATCTTGATGCCGTCCATGCGGGAGCCGAATACCCGGAACCCGTCGATGATCACCCAGTGGCTCTGGTCGGCGGTGTAGATGCCGTGTTCGTCCGAACCGAAGACCACCGCCTGCCACTTCACTTCCGACTTGATAATGGTCGGCCGCTCTCGCGTTCCCGCATACGTCCTACTGATGTCGATGGGCCCGCGGTACTGGCCGGGCCTGACCATGATGGTATGCCCTCCTCCCACTTGCTCCAGCGCGTACTCGATTGACGGCCAGGGTCGCTCCCGCGAGCCGTCGTTGCCCGGGACCCCATCCGTGGCAACGTAGTACGCTCTGTCACCCGGCGCGCTATCTGCCTTCGCGCCGCCATACAGGCCCGCTGAAAGAGCGAGTCCTACCAGTGCCAGGCACCCCAGTGCCACCAGGGTCCGCGTTCTCGAGCCCCCCCGACCGCAGCAGTAGGCGCGCATCATCGGCATGCTCCTCCCTACAGGGCCTCGAGCAGGATCGAATCGAACTGCTTCATGCCCCTCCGGTACGACCCCGCGTAGGTCACCATATCCTGGTAAGTGACCTGGTGATGCTTGTCCCACTGCGTCACGCGAATCTTGGCCCCGTTGGTGAGCTTCGGGATAACCATGTCCAGTTCGGTGTCGTGCGTCGCTAACAACACCGTCACCGTCTCCCCGGCGATTCCCCACACGTCGGAGGAGGCCTTCACCCCGCATCCCGCCAGCAGGTCGCCAATAGGGCCCATCATCTGCCAGCTCACGCAGTTCGCCGGGATAAGGTGCTTGTTGCCGTTGCTCACGATCAGCGCCACGCCATCGCCTTCCGCCGTCACCGTGCCGATCACCGCGGTTCGCGGGAGCCGCGTCCCGTGCGTGCGCTCCCTCACCGCGTAGGCGACCAGCACGCCGGTGTACTTGAAGGATGCCCCCTTGTACGTCCCGCTCGCCGGCAGGTCGTCATCGCGCCAGGTCCCGGTCGGATCGACGCCGCACGCCGCCAGCGCCTTTCGCCAGTTCGCGGTGAGGTCGCTCCCGCTCGGGAGCGTCGCGCCGATCTGCAGGAAGACTGGCTTCTTCCCCGCAAAGAGCGCGGTGGTCTCGGGTGTGAGATCGAGCGTGCCGCGCTCATCCCGGCCCGTGGTGTAGAGGTAGTAGGCGTCGGCGTCGGCGCGCGGCTCCGTGCTCGCCACCACATTCCAGCCGGCGTGGAACGCCCCGCACGTGATCGCGTCCCCGGAGCCGGCGAGGTCGTCCCAATGCCCATCCTCGCCCTGCCGCAACTGAGCGACGACGTTCAGCAGCGGCCGCTTCTCTTGCGCGTTCCGTGCCACCAGGCCGGCAACCCACTGCTTCGTACCGGCGACGTCCATCTGCCGCGCCTTTTCGTCATCGAGGCCGATGAGGTCGAATTCGTCGAGGCGGAACTGGAGCGCGCGGATGGC
>JBEKKD010000116.1:0-10128 GCA_050010895.1 Armatimonadota bacterium | reverse complement strand
CAGAGGGGAGTAGTTCCGGTAGTGGGCGAGGTAGTCCAGGAACTCCTTCACCGCCTGATCGTAGCCGATGGCGGCGACTGTTTCGTCGGGCACCGCTACTGTGGTAGGTGAGCTGGTCATGCTGGCGCCTCCTCTGGCGATAGTGCTGGCTGATTCATCACTTGGAGGCGGGCGAGAAGTCCAGGCCTTGAGTGGGCCCTTTTTCCCTGCTTATGTGACACTTCCCAGACGCGGCATGGGGTCTAGAAAAGCCAGCAAAGATCGAGCTCTTTGGGCCCTCGGAAGGCCGGCGGCGGGCGGGCGCTGGCAGGCGCGGTTGAGGGATGTGATGACTGTCGAATGGGATGCTGGCCGAGCCAGAAGAGCCAGCGATTTCCTGGCTTTTCTTGGGGTAGGCGAGCATCGGCGAAAAGGAGTGGAGTGGGCCGATAAGCCGAGGTCGCGATTGACTGGAGTAGCCCGGCGGTGTACAAAACTGCCCCCGAAACGGAAAATGCGGGCTACTCTTGGGTGCCAGAGCAGAGCCGATATAAGTTCCACAGGGTCTAGCGGTCGGCCCAGGCGAAAGTCGCCCTGGCGGAGGCGCGAGAGGAGAGTAGCCTGGGGGTGTACACGGGGTGCATCGCCAGTGTACAGCGGGTGTCTCCGAGCGATACAGCGACGCGACAGTGAGTGTACGCGCGCCCTTCGCGGCAGCGGTTTCTTCGCGGTGGCGACGGGTGCGTGCTGGTTGCACGCGCCCATGTGAGGCCACCGGATTGATGGGCGTATCGGATGCCTCGAACAGGCTGGCGTGAGTGCAACCGGGAGCACGTTGCCGCCCGGTGGTGTCGGCGAGGACAGGGCGGAACTCCGGCAGAGAGAAGCCGACAGCCCCAGCCGACCAGTCGTGGCGCGGCCCGCTCAAGGCGGCGCGCCACCGCGTGCTTGCCTGCGGGGCGCGCTGGGGAAAAGATCGGGCTTGTGTGGCCGAGTGCATTCGCCTCACGGCGGAACTGCTCACCCTCGACCGCGACGGGCTGATTCCTCGCGTCCACGGATGGTTTGTCGCCCCCAACTTCCCCCTCGCGCAGCAACTGTGGCGCGAGCTGAAGGAACTGACTCCTGCTGCCCTGCTGGCCAGGCCCCCACTCGAAAAAGAGCACCGCCTGGAATGGAAAGGCGGCGCGGTGATCGAAGTCAAGTCGGCCGATGATCCTCGCGCGCTGGTCGCCGTCGGCCTGGATTTCGTGATCTTGACGGAGGCGGCGCTGCTCGCAGACGAAGCCTGGGACATGGCGCTTCGCCCTCGGCTCGCCTCCCCTGGCCGCGCCGGGCTCTCCATCTTCAATGGTACCCCTAAATGCCGGAACCGCTACTATCAGACCTACCTGCGCGGTCTCGATCCCCAGCAGCCGGATTGGCAAGCATGGAACTTCCCCACCACCGCGCTGCTGGGCCCTAATGGCCAGCTGGTCCGACACCCCCATGGCAATCCCCATATCTCCCTGAGTGAGATCGAGCAGGCCCGCAGGGACATGCCGGAGCGGTGGTTCAGGCAGGAGTTCCTGGCGGAATGGCTAGGCGCCGAGGGGGCCGTCTTCCGCGAGGTGCGCGACCGGATCGCCCCTCCCCCCGTGCCTCCCGTGCATCCCCTGATCGCGGGTGCGGATCTCGCCCGGCGCCGGGACTTCACCGTGTTTACCATCTTCGACGCCCGCGGGCGTATGGTGGCCATGCAGCGGCTGCACTCCATTCCCTATCGCCAGCAGGCGGAGGCCTTCTGTTCCCTGCTGGAGCGGCATGGGGTGCCCCGCGCGGTGGTGGAATCCAACGGGCCGGGCGATCCCTTCGTGGAGATGCTGGAAGAGGTGCTGTACGCGCGCCGGATTCGCTGCACGGTGATCCCTCAAGAAACGACGGCGGCGAACAAGCGACAGATGATCGAGCGGCTGGTCGCGGGTTTCGAGCGGGGGGAGATCACGCTGCTCAACGACCCGGTGCTGATCAACGAATTCGAAGCCTACACCGCGGAGGTGAGTGCCGGCGGCACCGAGCGCTTCGGCGCCCCCGCCGGGGGCCACGACGATTGCGTGATGGCATGCGCCCTCGCCTGGGGCGAAGTGCGGGTGGAGCAGCAGCGCAGCCAGCAGTACTGGCCCACGCTCGAGGATGCCCTTCGCATGGAAGCGAGCAAGACCAAGATCCCCTGGTCGGGATATGGGAAGGAATATGGTGGCCTCTCTACCTGGTGGGGCGAGAACGATCCGGACCGGATCTACTAGGCAGAGCACATGTCAGTGCCATGCCCGCACGGGCCAAGCCACTCACGCTTACCAACCCGTCACCCTTTCCCGGGATGGCACACATCGACCAGACCGGCCTCACGCGCATCGCCGGCTTCGTACTGGAGGATGCGGAGAAGCACCTGACCGGGTGGATCCGGGAAGGGCCATGACCAGAGCATCGACATTGGTGTAATCAAGGAGAAAGGAGAGATCAGCCGATGTCAGAGCAACGATCGAAGCAAACCCCAGAAGCAGCACTGCGCATCTGCCAAGTGCCGGTGGCATCGTTGCGCCCGTTTCCCGGTAACCCACGCATCATGTCATCCCAGGAACTCGAGAAGCTGAAGCGCTCCATCTCCGAGTTCGGGTTCGTGGAGCTGGTGGCGGCGAGGAAGGCGGACAACACCATCGTCGGGGGCCATTGGCGGGAGGAGGCAGCCAAAGCACTGCACCTCAAGACGGTGCCGGTGGTGTACGTCGACGTCAGCGAAGCAGAGGCGAGGGCCCTGTGCGTGGCGCTGAACAAGATCGGCGGCGAGTGGGATCTGCGCAAGGTGGGCCATCTGCTGGAGGAACTGAAAGGTCTGCCTGACCTGGATGAAACGCTGTCCGGCTTCGACGAAGGCGAGATGGAGCAACTCCTTTCTGACTCGGAGCGCCAACAAATGCCGGGCCCCTATGTGGAGAGTTTTGAGTCTGCGGCCGAAGCGCTGCAGCAACACAGAGAATCAGCCCCCACGCGGGTGAAACCAGGTGACACCTGGCAGCCGGGCCGGCACCGGCTCTATTGCGGAGATAGTCTGGTGCTGGGCGCGCTCGAGCAGCTGCTCGATGGCGGGAAGGTGGATCTCGTGCTTACCGATCCACCCTACGGGATTGGCTATCAGTCCACGCTGGCGAAGCGGGGCCGGCGCAAGCGCGCCATCGCTAATGACGCCGCGGAGGACTATAACGAATTCCTATCACGGGCGCTGCCCATGATCAAGTCGACGATGAAGCGGGGTGCGGTGATGTACTGGTTTGCCGGGGGTGGGGGAGGAGATCCGGTGCTGGCGAAGGCGTTGCTCGCGATCACGCAGCATTTCGATCTGCTCAACGTCCTGGTCTGGGATAAACTTGATCCTGGTTTGGGGTGGCGCTGGCGGCGGAGTTGGGAGGCGATCATCGAGGCGAGCGCGGGCAAACCGCGTATCTGGCATGGCGGGACGGACTGCCGCAATGTGCTGCGTTTCCCAAAGGCCATCCCGCAGCAGGACGATCATCCCACCCCCAAGCCGGTGCCGCTGCTGGAGGAGATCATTCGGGCCGCGGCGCCTACGCGGGGGATCGTGCTGGACCCCTTCGCCGGGGCAGGGCCGACGCTGATCGCTGCAGAGCGCACCGGTCGCAGCTGTCTGGCGGCAGAGATTGAACCGCGGTATGCCGATATCATGCTCGCCAGGTGGGAGGCGCTCACCGGAAGCGCGGCCGCACCAGCGAGAACCAGAACCACTGCAGGCAGGTGATGACACTATGAACGACGCAGACATGGACAAGCGAGTGCTGCTGCCGAAGAGAGTGCGAGAGCAACTGGTTCGAGATTGGAAGTCATTGGAACCCATCGTCGCCTACATCGCAGAACTCGTTGAGAAGGTCAGCGATGAGCAACTGGCGGAGATGATCTGGCAACTGCGGGGCACCTTGGCGTGTATGCTGTACCGCGCGGTGAACTAGATGTCTACAGGCTCAGCCATGTCGGCCATAGGTCGCCAGATCGCGGAATGGCGTACTCCCTCGCCGAGTCCGGACTGCTGCATGCCGCGTCAGAAATCGGAGTAGCAGCCGATCCCCGCGGCTCTAGTGCCGGTTGCACGGACAGCTATAACTGCAGATGGTCTCAGTACCGTCTGACAAGCGCGCTAGGACGAAGGATACGCTGCGGCATTCAGCCGATCCAAGCCGTCCGTCTCGGGGTGTTCGGGGCTCGATGCGGTGCAGCCGCGCGCTACGGGGGGGCGCGGGCGTCCTGCAACGGCTACTTCTTCGCCCTCATTGCAGCCTTGGCCTTGGGAGCTGGTTTCGCCTTGGCCTTGGCCGTTCGGACACGCGCGCTCCATGGGTGCATCGCAACAGATGATCTCGTGTTTTTCCTCGACGCAGCCGCAGGCCGTATCCACGACGACGACCAGTCCGCAGATCTGGCACGCCAGTCTGTCGCCCTTCTCGGCCATCTGTGTTGCCGGCATCGTCACTCTCCTCCCGGACAATTGTGGTAAGCGATCTTGGGTTCCGAACGCACTGCGTTGGTTCCTGTCTCTATGGCAGGGCAAGGATCGAATGGGGGCCACGAGGGGCACAAGTTGGCGCGGCTCGGACAGATGGTGCGTCAGATACTATTCGCTCTCACCTCCCTTGCCCTATGACGTTAGTTCCAGGACGCGAGCGGGGTGGTCCATCATGATCAGCGCGTCGCGCGACTGGGAGGCGAGGCGCCCACCGGTGCCTGACGTCATCCCTCCTGGTAGCGCGACCAGAAGCTTATCTTCCTCGCATGGGCCCGTCGCAGCTGGTCCGCGTATGCCTCATGCGGCAGGACATCTCGCCACGCGTCGACCTTCCCGGCCAATGCCCCCACCTTCCTTAGGTAGCGCACGCCATGGTGGTAGTACTTGGACAGCGCGAGTTGTTAGGCGGCGATGGAACCAGCCCTGCAGGCTCCGGCCAAGCGAGGCATGGGCCGCCGGGCCGGCACCGAGCGCTGCATGCTCGTGCAGCCATGCAGATGCGAAGTTTATGTTGGGCCTGACTGAGTGGGCGCTGCCACCGGTGCAGCACTACAGGCCGAGAGGCGCCGTTGTGGACGGCTCCATCGCCGCGTCGCAAGAACACGTGCCCTCACTGACCCGCGTCAACGATCACGGCCCCAGGATACAGCCTTTGGTACAGAGAACACCCTTCGAATAGAGTCTCTAGGGCGTACACACCCCTGGAGGAGGCAATCGGCGATGGCTCGATATGTGACGGTTGGAAGTGTCTCGCTCTACCCCAGAGGCCAGGATTCCGAATCCCGACACGATGAGTCGGCGGCGCTACTGGAGCGCGCCGCTCG
Organism: Armatimonadota bacterium; assembly: GCA_050010895.1. GTDB lineage: Bacteria > Armatimonadota > Hebobacteria > Hebobacterales > Hebobacteraceae > JBEKKD01. The sequence continues at coordinate 4,773 of JBEKKD010000116.1, read as the reverse complement.
CTTGGGCGCCGATATCGTGGCGTTCCCGGAGTGTCATCACCACACGGGGCTTCCGGGGACGCCTCGCGATTGGGCTCAACCACTCGACGGCCCCTCCCTGACCCGAATGGGACAGGAGGCCCGCCGCTGTGGGGTGTATCTGGTGTGGCCACTCTACACCCTGGAGGAGGGCCGCGTCTACAACTCGGCGGTACTGTTAGGCCCCACCGGGGGGATGATCGGAGTGTACCATAAGATGTTCCCGACCGACTCCGAGATCGAATCGGGGATCACGCCGGGAGATGCCCCGAGGGTATTCGAGACTGAGTTCGGGCGGGTTGGGATGACGATCTGCTTCGACCTGAACTTCCCGGAGATCATGCAGGGAACGGCCGATGCCGGAGCTGAGGTCATCTTCTTCTGCTCGGCCTATCGGGGTGGCCTCCAGTTGCGTATCTGGGCCTACCTCGCCGGCGCCTACATCGTGTCGGCCGTGCGCGCCGAGCTCGGACAGATCGTGGACCTCTCCGGCGAGGTGCTGGCGGAATCGACCTACGAGGCGGTGATCACGAGACGCATCAACCTGGATCGACGGCTGATGCATATGGACTACAATTGGGAGAAGATGGACGCGATGCTTGCGAAGTACGGGCCCAAAGTATCGCTGGACTTCTTCACCCGGGAAGCCCACTGGGCGGTTGGCTCGGAGAGCAACGAGTTCACGGTGGAGGAGATCATTCGCGAGTTCGGCCTGGAACCGCGAGCGGACTACTTCGAGCGGTCGCGGCGGTTGCGCCGACAGGCGCTCGAGCACTCGTCGTGAGGTTGTGCGGCGCACAGCGGTGTGCCCCTCATAGTGTCCGGAAACTCATCTGGCCCCCCAAGATGCTCGGGAGACCCCTCCCGTGGTATTCCCGTCCCTAGCATAGCTCAGGCGGCAAGGTATCACAGCAAGACGCGAAAGGAGACCGCCAGCGGCGCCGACAAGAGAGCGATGCAGGGACTCGACTTGGTCGTGAGTGGCTATCCGCGTGGAGGCTGTGCGATGGCAAGAGAATTGGTGGTGTGTGCGGTCGGAGACTTTTGCCCGCAGCCCCGGGCTGGCAGGTCGGCGGCACAGGAGCTCTTCGCAGGTGTGGACGGTATCCTGAGGCAGGCGGATCTGAGGACCATCAATGTCGAGGCACCTCTGACGACGAGGAAACGCCCGATCGTCAAGTCCGGGCCTCACCTGACCGCGCCCCCCAACGTCGCGGACCTGCTTCAGGGCCGTTTCGAGATCGCGCTCCTGGCCAACAACCATGTCCTCGACCACGGCCCGCGTGCGGTGCTGGATACCATCGAGGCCCTGCACCGTCGCGGCCTGCGCACCGTTGGCGCGGGGAAGGACCACAGACAAGCCACGCGGCCGCTCACCCTCATGGCCAAGGGGTTTTCTATCGCCCTCCTCAACGCGTGCGAGCACGAGTTTGGCGTGGCAGGGCGGCATTCCGCGGGCGGCGCCGGACTCAGGCCATTCGACATGATCCGCCAGATCATCGCGCTGCGGACCAAGCACGATGTCGTGTTGGTGTTCACTCACGGTGGTAACGAGATGAACCCGCTGCCAAGCCCTCGGGTGGTGGCGATGAACCGGGCCTTCGCAGAGGCCGGAGCCAGCGCGGTGGTCAACACGCACCCGCACGTCCCGCAGGCCGTCGAGATGTGGAAAGGCACGCCGATCGTCTATAGCCTGGGGAACTTCGTCTTCGACAGCCGCGTCGTCGATCTCGATGACCGGGACCTGCTCTGGTGGGTGGGAATGCCCGTGTTGATGAAGTTCCGGGAGGTGAACGGTACGATCAAGGCCTCGATGACGCCGGTCTTCACGCGGCTCGACCCGGCATCGGGCCGCCTGGAGACGGTTCGCGGCAGGGCGCGCGTGCAGCTCGCGAGGTGGCTGCGGGAGGTCTCCCAGGTGCTCAAAGGTGAGCAGTTGCTTCAGGAGTACTTCGACGCGTGGACGGCCGTGCACGGCGCGGCGTACTACGGCACTATGAAGCACCATGCGGCCAACGTCGCTGCACGCCAGGGTCGACAGGAATACGCGGGCTTCCGGAACCTCTGGACCTGTGAGGCGCACAACGAGCTTATTCGGACATTCGCCGAGATGCGGCTCGACGGCCGGCTGAAGGCGGCCGAGGCACGGCTCCCGACCCTCCAGCGGTGGATGAGGGGTGAGAGCGCCGTGCCTCCCGGCGCGAAGCGATGATAGAGACGCGGCGGGCGCCGCAGGGATAGGAACTGACAAACGTTCACTTTCGGAGGGGAACTGTCTGTGAGGAAGGCTCCGGAACGCAACCTCCAGAAATAGCCGCAGTCCTGGGGAAGATCGGTGGGTCTACCTTGCGCCACCCTGATGCACGATTCAGATTCGCGATTCAAGCGTCTCCGCCCCCGGAGGGGCACCTCAATGAGGTCCTATGCTATCATATCGCTTGCCGCATTCGTTGCGCTTGTAGCGGCCATTGGATCGGCGGGAACTGCCGTAGGAGGGAGTCGCTTGGGTACCAGCAGCAAACTCAGTGTGCAGGAGCTAACGGACGGGGTCCGCGTGGACACCGGCGCCATTGTGCTTGAGCTTACGAACGATGCCGCCGTGCGGGGGCTGTCGGCCGGCGGGGAGGCGGTCATCGCTGGCAATGCGAGCCCGCTAATGGCCGCCAGCCTCATGGAATCGGCTGACTACGACAGCTGGCGCGACTACGCCTCTGGCAAGACCATCGAGGCGGCCAACCATGTGGCCTCCCACAACTTCCGCGAAGACCAGGGGAGTTTCGTCGCCAGCTTCGGGGGCGAGCTTCAGTTCGGCGGCGGGGATAGCCTCGGCTACACGCTGGAGCTGACGGCTCAGGCGGGCAGCCCGTTCGTCGGCACGAAGGTTGCGTTGCGGCCGCAGGGCAGGTTCACTAACCGTTTCCTGCGCAGCGTGGAGCTGCGCCTCCCTCTGGCGCTCAACAAGCGCAAGCGCGTGGTGCAGGCGGGAGACCGGGGAGTGCAGTGGAACACCCGGCACTGGTTCCAGTTCATGGGTCAGCCCGGGGGCGGGGTCCTCCCCGAGCCAGACCACAACATCGTCCGCGAGTTCGCCATTGACCAGAACACTGCGCGCGACTATGAGATCTGGCGCTCGGAGAGCACCGCCACCTCCTCCCTCTCGATGCAGCGCGGCGTCCAGGCCGCCGGCTGGATCGCCGCCTACGACGAGCGGAGGGGCCTGCTCTTCGCCTACCGCGACATGCCCCGGCGCGCCCCGAAGTCGCTGCGCGTCATGGCGGACGGCTCCGGCGAGGCCGTCGTCTGCCTCTGGCACACGGGCCTCCCCGCTCTGGACATTCATGCCCCTCAAGCCGCCGCCGTCTTCGGCGATCCGCACACCGTTGACTGGCTCCCCTTCACCGGGGAGTTCACCCAGGTGCGCCCCGACCGCGCCCTCGCCACGCACTGGCACGTGGCCTTTCTCCCCAGCGATCCGCCCGCGCGCCAGGAGGTGCCCGGCGAAGCGATAGACCTGCTCGATGCGCCGGCGCAGCCGGCCCAGGCGCCGCTCGTTTCCGGCGGGGTGCCGCTGCCCAAGGGTGCGCTGAAGGACGCCGGCAACGTCAGGCTGCGCCGGGAGGGCACGGACCTGCCGCTGCAGACGAAGGTTATGGCGTGGTGGCCGGACCACTCGATCAAGTGGCTGCTGCTAACCTTCCCCGCCGATGGCGGCGAGGCCCAGAGGGCCATCGGCAAGGGCGACAAGCTCAGCTTCCAGCTTACTCGCCGCGACGGTCCGGCGCTGCAGTATGTGCTCGACTACGGCGGATCAGCGCGCCTCGGCCAGCCCTCGGTGCCGCTCACCGCTTCCAAGAGCGGAGGCGCGGTCGCGATTAGCACCGGCCCACTGCAGATCGAGGTTGCGGCGGAGCGCAACTGGCTGCGCAGCGTGAAGTTCGGCGGCAAGGAACTGCTCCCCGAGGGCGGTCGCAGCTTCGTGGACTTCGTGCGCAATAAGGGCGACTACCCAGTCCACACGACCCACGTGCAGGGGCAGCTTGACGATGGCGGCTTCGTGCCGCAGTCCATCGAGCTTGAGGAGGCCGGCCCGCTGCGGGCGATGGTGCGGCTGGAGGGGATGACGACGGCCCAGGAGCCGACGCGGGTGATCGCGCGCCTGGAGGCCTACGCTGGACGCTCGGCCGTGCGCGTCTTCCAGAGCGCGGAGTTCCTACAGAAGGACCCTCGCACCGTTTTCGTGCGGCGAATGGGGCTGGAGCTCTCGCTGGCGAGCGCAGGCGGCAGCGTCACCGTCGGCGGACAGGATGGGCCGCTGGCGCTGGGGGAAGGGACGAGGGCCGGGATCGAGCAGCATAGCCATCTCGGATACCGGGCCTGGCACCAGGTCGCGGGCGAGCGGTTCGTGCGCGACGATGAGACCAAACAGCGCTGCCGGGGGTGGCTGGACCTCTCCGGCCCTGGCGGCGGCGCCGCACTGATGGTGCGCGATATGTGGGAGCAGTTCCCCAATGAGTTGATGGCAGATGTGAAGGGCGGCAGGCTGGTGGCGTACTTCTGGCCCGAGGATGCGCCGGTGATGGATATCCGCCGCTACTCCAATTACCCCCACCTCGCTCAGGGCGAGTCGACCTCCGCCAGCAGCGATTGGGTCGAGAAGGACTTCTACAAGAATGATGCCATCGTCGGCATCTCCAAGACCCATGAGCTGCTGCTCTATTTCCACGGCCCGCAGACCTCAGGAGAGGCGCTTGACGG
>JBEKKD010000115.1:0-10154 GCA_050010895.1 Armatimonadota bacterium | reverse complement strand
AGCTCTTCAAAGTGCAGCAGCCGCTGATGCCGCAGTTCAGAAACCTGAAGCTCTAGGCTCGACACGGATGGGTTTCGGTACGGAGGCGTCCGCTGCGGCGGGCGCCTCCGCTCTCAATACGGCACCGCGCGATGAGATGTAGAAGCACCCAAGGCCTGGAACGGTGGAATTCCCGCCCGAGGCAGGCAAGCCTCGCTTCGCTCGGAATGACAACTGGAGGAGCCCGGACATGGGTTCTCTGCTGTATCGACCCGACTGGGAAGAGGCGAGGGGACGGCTGACGACGTGGTGGAAAGGCGGCGACATCGGCCGGCCCGCGATGCACATCACTGTGCCGCGGGAGGAACCGATCGAAGATATCCCGGTGATGCCAGAGCCGGCGGGATGGATCACACACTACTCGACGTCGAACCTGCGCTACCGCGTGAACCTGGCGCTGCGTAGCTGCATCAATGAAGATTACTTCGGCGAGGCGATCCCGGCGCAGTTCGCCTCCGGCGATCTGGCGCCGAACTGCCTCGCGCTCTACCTGGGGTGCCGAGGGGTCGAGACGGCACAGGACACGGTGTGGTGCGAGCCATTCATCGACGACCCAGACACGTTCGAATTCCGCTACGACCCGGACAACTTCTACTGGCGGTTCACGCTGGAGGCGACCTGGCAAGTCCGGGCGCAGGCACGGGGGAAGTTCTTCGATCAGTTCCCGGATCTGATAGAGGGGCTCGACACACTCGCGGCCATGCGCGGCACAGAGCGGCTGCTGACGGACCTGGTCGAGCGGTCGGAATGGGTGCATGCCTCGCTCCGCAGGATCACCGATCTCTACTTTCGCTACTACGATGTCCTCTACGATCTGGTACGAGACGAGGTCGGCGGGAGCGTCTACTGGGTGTGGGCGCCGGGACGGCTGACGAAGCTGCAGTGCGACATATCGGTGATGATCTCGCCGACGATGTTCAACGAGTTCATGCTGCCGATACTGACCGAGATGACGGAGCGGGTGTCCTACTCGCTCTACCATTGGGACGGCCCGGGCGCGCTCGTGCACCAGGAGGCGCTGCTTTCGATCCCGCGACTGAACATGTTCCAATGGCAGCCCGGCTCGATGAATGAGCCGCAGTGGCACGAGAGGTGGTGGCCGCTCTTCCACGCGTTTTTCGACGCGGGGAAGAAGCTGGTTATTGGCGGCGGCGGGTGAGAGCAGTTGCTGGCGCTCAAGAAGGAATTCGGAGAGAAATGCAAGCTGATGATGCTGTCCTGTGGCGCGAGCAGCCGCGAGGAGGCAGAGGAGCTGATCCGGCTGATGGAGCTCTGACAGGAAGGGCAGGAGGCACGCTCCTGCCCGACGTCTCTCAGATCATCCGCGTCGACTCGCAGAAGAGCTTGACGCGGTCCAGGGATGTGCCGGGGGTGAATGGGCTGCCGACCGAGAGGATGAACTTGTCTGGGCCGGCGATCTCGATCTGGCGCTTCGCCTCGTCGAGCACTTCCCGGTCCGTCGCCCTCTCCAGCCACGCGGCGTCGACGTTGCCGAAGAGCACTTTGTCGGGCAGAGCGCGCCGGATGTGCGCGAGATCGATGCCGTAGTTCTTCCTGTCCTCCTCGAAGATGATCGCGGTGAACGGCAGCTCATTCAGGTAGGGCAGCAGCGGCATCAGGTTCCCGGAGAAGTACAGGACCGTGCGGAAGCCCATACTCTCGTAGAGCTGGATCGCCTCGCGGTCATATGGATGCGCGAACTCCAGGTACATCTTGGGTGAGATGATATCGGTGGAGGCCATGCACTCCTCGATGAACATGATGCTGACGCCAAGTCGCCGCTCGGCCAGCAGACGCGCGGATGGCCGGGGCATGCTGTTCCCGAGGATGCGGTGCACGAGATCGGGCTGTTCGACCAGAGCGGACATCATGGGCTGGAAGCCGAACGTGCCTTCGAGGGTGTTGTAGGGCGAGGTCCCATTGGTGTAGAACGGCGCATCGTCGGGATACCGCTTGGCGATGGCTCGCGCCAGGTCATAGCGCTGAGAGGCCGCCGATGCCCGCACCTGCTCAGGCGAAGGCTCCGGGATGGGCTGAAGGCGATGCACGGGACGCGCGGCCGCGTTCCGTATCGCCGTGCTGTTGGCCCGATCCCAGTAATCGGCCCAGGGCATGGACCGCTGAATGATCTCGACCTCATGTTGGGCCTCGCGATTCGGCGGGATCCAGGACTCGTACCCGCTCGGGGAGAGCCAGAACAGATCGTCACCTCGGCGCACGACAGCATACCCGTTGATCTCCTCCGCGGTGTCATTGTGCGGCAGCGCCAGCCATGCTGGCCGGGAGTAGCAACGCTCCATCACATCGATGTAGATCTCCAGTTCCACCTGAAGGCACATCTCATAGTGCACCGGCAGCAGATCGGTACCGGCCTGATCCAACCGGTGCCACCATTTCCGCCATCTCAACTCCATTCGGTAGAACTGCAGCGGTCCCAGCGTCTCATACGAAGGCGCGACCGGCACGAAATCGGCTCTTCGGCCGTTGAGCACTCGGGTGATCGCGTCGTTGGAGGCAGGCGCAGCCGACATGGGAACTCCCGCAGAGATGATTTCGAATGAGCGCCCGTGCATTCGCCAGCGGCGGCAGGATTCCCGCATGGGCCACCAGTAAAATAGGGCGTGCGTCTGAGGAAGGCGGGGGCGAAGCCCTTGCCAAGCTCATGGTGAATATGACGGGAGGATCGAATGAGCAGGCCACTCAGCGTGGTTGCCAGCGGCTGGTGGGATTACACGACCTTGGATCGTGAGATTCTGGCGGACGCGGCGAAGCTGACACCGGAGGACATGCTCGAGCTTTCCCGGCCGGGATTCGAGGTCGCGTTCTACGACACGCTCGAGAGCTTCTACCTGGCAGAGGCGCTCGAGTACATCGAGGCCTGGTCACAGGCGACTGCGGATCGGCCGGCCGGTATCTGCGGACCCATCGGCCCAACGGAGCAGCTTCCGCTGGTCGCCCAGCTCGTCAACGAGCTGAAGCCCGATCTCCGGTACGCGCACTTCTGGGGGATGGATGAGTGGTACCTCCACGGCAGAGAGGTACCGGCGGCTCACCCGCTGTCGTTCGAGCGCGCCGATCGCGAGCTGTGCTTCAACCGGATCAGCTCGGACCTGGCGATGCCGAATGAGAACCTGCACTTCCCTAAGGTGGGCACTCTCAAGGAATACAGCGCGAGCTTCGACAAGGCCCGCTGCGTGGTGATGCAGGGGGGACAGGGGGAAGTGAAGCACTGGGCGTTCAACGATCCCCCGCGACGGGAGGGCGCGTACGCTGAAGAGCCGCCAGCGCCTGAGGAGTACCTGAAGCTCACCGCGCGGGTGGTCGATCTGCACCCGATGACGATCATCCAAAACGCGCGGACGTCGGGCGGTGGCAAGGTGGCGGATGTGCCCACACAGGCGCTAAGCGCGGGGCCGGTCGAGACGTGGAAAGCCGAGCGGGTGTCGATCTGGCAGGCCGGCAATCACGACAATCCGTTCGGCATGCGCCTCACAGCACTGATGGTCTCGAAGAAGCTGCCGGACTCGGCGGTGCCTATGTCGCTGCTGGCGCTGCACCCGAATGTACGGTTCAGCTTCTACGCGCCCGGGATTGGCACGTGCGAAGCGGAGATGCACTGAGGCGCCGAAGCAGCAGGCGCAGCCCGTGAGCGGGCCGGCTCGATGGTTCAGTGAACGGAAAGGATGACGATGGCCAAGAAGTTGAACTGGGGAATCCTCGGCACGGGCTCGATCGCCCACGCCTTCGCCAAAGGGGTACTGGCGTCGAAGAAGGGCGCGCTGGTGGCGGTCGGCAGCCGCACGCAAGCATCGGCCGACACGTTCGCCGATCAGTATGGGATCAGCACGCGTCACGCCAACTATGAGGCGCTGCTTGCGGATCCGCAGGTGCAGGCGGTCTATGTCTGCACGCCGCACCCGATGCACGCGGAATGGGCAATCAGGGCGGCGGAGGCCGGGAAACACGTTCTGTGCGAGAAGCCGATCGCGGTGAACTACCCCGAGGCGATGGCTATGGTGGAGGCGGCCCGGGAGAACGACGTGTTTCTCATGGAAGCGTTCATGTATCGCTGCCATCCGCAGACCACCAAACTCGTGGAACTGATTCGCGAGAAAGCCATCGGTGATGTCAAGGTCATCCAGGCGGCCTTCGGTTTCCACGCCGGGTTCAGCCCGGAGAGCCGGCTGTACAAGAACGACCTCGCCGGCGGCGGCATCATGGACGTCGGCTGCTACCCGGTCTCCATTTCGCGGCTGATCGCGGGGGCGGCTCTCGGCAGGGACTTCGCCGATCCTGTCGAGGTCCAGGGCTTCGCTCACCTGGGCAAGACTGGTGTCGACGAATACGCGATCGGGTTGCTGAAGTTCGAGGAAGGTATCCTGGGGCAGGTTGCTGCCGGCGTGGGACTGAGCCAGGAGAACACGGTTCGCATCTACGGGACCCAGGGCTCCATCTTCTTGCCCACGCCGTGGGCGGCGGGCCGCGGGGGGGGAGCGGTCAGCAAGATCATCATCTCCGGGAGCCAGAACAGGACCGTCACGGTCCGCTGCAGCCGGTCCTCTTTCAGCCTCGAGGCCGACGTGGTTGCCGCGAACCTCAAACAGCGACAGGCGCCTTCGCCGGCGATGAGCTGGGCCGACACGCTGGGGAATATGCGCACGCTGGATCGATGGCGGCAGGCGGTCGGGCTCCAGTACAACAGAGAGAAGTGGGAGCGCGTGGGCACTGCTGCCGGTCGGCCGTTGGCGATTCGCAAGTCAGGGCGCGTCGGACGAGCCGGCTACCCGGCGATGAAGTATGGCCGAATCGAGGGCCTGGAGAAGCAGCTATCCCGCCTCGTGATGGGCGTGGACAATCAGGGAACGATGACTCATGCGGCGGTGATGTTCGACGACTATTTCGAGCGTGGTGGCAACTGCTTCGATACCGCCTACATCTACGGCGGAGGTCATCACGAGAAGCTGCTCGGACAGTGGGTGAAGAACCGGGAGATTCGCGAGCAGGTTGTGATCTTCGACAAGACGGCTCACACCCCCCACTGCACGCCGGAGCACCTCAAGAGCCAGTTGATGGAGAGCCTGGACCGACTGCAGATGAGCTACGTGGACATCCTGATGGCCCATCGAGACAATCCGGAGATTCCCGTGGGCGAGTTCATGGACGCGTACAACGAGCTGCGACGAGCCGGGTATGTGCGCTCGTTTGGCGGTTCGAACTGGCCGATTCGGCGCGTCGCCGCAGCCACTGAGTATGCGAAGTCAAGAGGGCTGTTCGGGTTCTCAGCGGTAAGCAACAACTTCAGCCTGGCGCGCATGGTTACGCCGGTCTGGGCGGGCTGCATCCACTCCTCGGATGCCGACTCGCGGGCATGGTTCGCCGAGACGCAGATGCCGCTGATGCCGTGGTCGAGCCAGGCGCGAGGCTTCTTCGTAGTGGGCGATCCGAGCTACCGTGGGGACGAGTCCCTGGTGACCTCGTGGTATAGCGATGACAACTTCCAGCGTCTCGCCCGTGCCAAGGAGCTGGCAGCCGAGAAAGGCGTCGATCCTATCAATATCGCGCTGGCATACGTGCTCTGCCAGCCCTTCCCGACGTTCCCGCTTATCGGACCGAGATCGCTGCATGAAACCAGCGTCGCCTTCCGCGCGCTCAATGTTGAGCTGACGCCAGATGAGATGCGCTGGCTGAACCTGGAAGCATGACCGGGATGACGCCAAGGGAACGCGTTGCCGCCGCCTTCGAGGGGCGGCCATGCGACAAGATTCCCGTACACCACATCCACTCTTCGTCTCAAGTGGCGTCGGTGCTGCTCGGGCGGGAGGCATACGTCGGCGGCGGCATCCAGCAATGGCGCGAGGTCGACGCCTGGTGGCAGGGCGAAGACGCCCACGCTGAATTCGTGGAGCGCTCTTTTCGGGATGCCATCGACCTCGCCAGGATTCTCGAGAACGACATCATCCGCCCCAGCTATTGGCGCTACAACAGAAAGCCCACCAAGCGCATCGATGAGAACACATTCTTGTTCGAGCACGGCGATGAGTCCGAGTGGCAGGTCTTGCGCTACGATCCCCCGAGCGAGCAGTGCAACCTCTTTCCCTATCGGGCGCAGCGCCCGGTTACCTTCGAGGACATCGAGCGGGAGGTGGAGGCCGGGGAGAAGAGCGCCGGAGAGTATCGGCCGAGCGAGAGCTGGTTCGACTTCGAATTCCGCGCTCAGAAGGTGCTTGGCGATCGCTATGCCATCCGCATCTATGGCATGGGCATCAGCCTGCCCCTCGCCGACGCCGGCAATGAAGCCTGGTTCGAGGCGCTGATCCTCCGCCCCGACCTCATCGCACGCCATCTCGACCTCCAGGTTGAGCACGCCCGGCACAACATCGCGTTTCTCGCCGCTCGCGGCTTCAAGTACTTCTTTGGCGGTGGCGATTTCGCTTCGAACGCTGGGCCCATGTACTCCCCCCGTCACTTCCACGAGCTCCTTGCCCCACGTCTCCGCCAGATCACCGACATATGCGATCAGCACGGCGTCTACCACCTCTTTGCCAGCGACGGAAACCTCTGGCCAGTCGCCGACGACATCTTCGGCTATGCCGGCACTCATGGCTTCTACGAAATCGACCGCCGCGCCGGGATGGATCTACGCAGGCTTCACGACCGTTTTCCGCACCTCACCACAGTTGGCAATATCTCCTCTCATACGCTTCATCTCGGTACGAAAGCTGATGTCATTCGCGAAACCACGGAGGCTATCGCTGAGGGAAAGCGGCACAGCCACACCGTCATCGGTGTCTCCAACTCCATTGTCCCCGGCACCCCCATCGAGAACGTGATGGCAATGTTGGATACCATCCGTGAGCAGCGGTGACGCGGTCGGACGGGCAGCGGACGGCTAAGGAAATCGGCTTTCCTCAGTGGATTAGTCGCCGGCAGTTCGTCATCGGGGCGGCGGCGAGCGTGTTCATCTTCAGTGAGTGGCCCGCCCGCGGCGGGGAAACGAAGGAGAAAGCAGCGATGGATCAGACCCGTTCATTTAACGTGCTCGATTTCGGCGCGAAGGCCGACGGCAAGGCCGACGACACTGCAGCGATTCAGAAAGCCATCGACGCGGCGTCTGAGAAGCTGGGTACCGTCGTCTTGGCCGATGGGGTCTACCTCTGCTCTGCCATCAAACTCCGTCCACAAACCGGTCTCGTGGGCAATCCGACCTGGAGCTACCAGAGGCCTGGCGGGGCTATCCTGCGGCTGAACGACGAGAAGGCGGCCTGCCTACTCGATATGACCGGCGCTGTCGGCTCGACGGTCAATGGCATCTGCCTCGACGGCCAGGGGCTGGGCGAAGGGGTTCACGGCATCCTCGTGGACAAGCCCGAGTACAAGGTCGAGGACTCGTTCCGGATCGATCGGTGTCAGATCGGCCGTTTCAGCGGCGATGGCGTCCGCCTCAACCGGATCTGGTGCTGGAGCATGCGACACAACATGCTCTGCTATAACAAGGAAAACGGCCTGCGCATCCGGGGGTGGGACGGGTTCCTGCTCGACAACTGGTTCTCCGGCAACGGCGCCGCGGGCTTCGGCGCATATGACGAGAACTCATCCATCACCATGACCGGCAATCGCATTGAGTGGAACCGCGCCGGGGGCATCGTCATCCACAGCGGGAACCACTACAATATCACCGGCAACTACATCGATCGCTCGGGCGCGCCTGGCATCAGCTTGCTCGGAATAGATGGCCGCTGCTCGCATTTCGCGATCACCGGGAATGTGATCTACCGGAGCGGCGCGCCATGGCGGGAGCTGGACAGGAAAGATAGCTCGCATGCGCGCTTCGAGAACGTCGAGGGCCTGGTATTCAGCGGGAATGTGATGACTGTCGGCCGCGACGACGGGGGCAGGGGCGAGTACTCGCCGCGCTGCGGCATCGTCTACGGGAAGATCGAGAACTCCGTCATCAAGGACAACGCCATGCAGCGCGGCGCCCTGGAGGAACTGCTGGTCGACCTCGGCGGCCACGGAGACGGTGTCGTCGTCAAGGACAACGTCGGCGTCGTCGGCAAGCCGAACTGGTAGTCGCCCGGGAGCATCCATGCCTGCCGCGCGGATGTCCGGGCGACGCTATCGCGATGCGGTCAGGACGAGCTTCTTGCCGGATCTCAGCGTCGTGGGCCGCGCGAAGATGACCGCCGTGCTATCGACGACGACCGGCAGGGCCCGACGGCCGAGTGTGGCTGTCACCTTCTTCCGTCCTCGGACGACTTCCGGCAGCTCGAGCCGCCGGATCGCCAGCGAACCTCTGATGGGAAGGATCTCTGCGGTCGCCCGCGAGGCGCGAACGGTCTGGCGGTAGGTTCCCCATCCCGACCCCACAGCCCAGAAGCAGTTGGAGTCGCCCGCGTTGATGCGAGGGTCGAAGCCGATGGTCTGGTCGGGGGCGGAGTAGCGGAACCCGCTCAGCGCCAGGAGAACAGCATAAGATGCCATTGCGCGCGCGTAGTGGTGGCCGCACTCTATCTCGTCCCACGGGTTGCGGCGCGCTCCGTCGTGCCGATCGCGAACTCCTTTGACGATCGCGAGCCCCTCATCGACCATCCCCGAGTAGATCAGGTGGCTCGCAACCTGGTACTCGATGCCGGTCCAGACCTCGTCGCTGTAGAAGAAGGGGTCGTCAGGGCGGTTGCCGCGCGGCCAGGAACAGAGGATGAGTCCTTTGTCATCGTCGACGGCGTAGATGCGCTGCGGGTTGTCGTGGCCGAAGAACTCCTCGCGCCAGTTGTGCTTGAAGATTGAGGCGAGGGTCTTCCTCACATGCTTCGGGTCGAGGACCGGGCCCAGCCCGAGCATTGCCGCGTACCATTCCCCGATCACCTGGTCGGAGAGGCAGCCAGGCCCGTACTGATAGAGTGGCTCTCCCTTGGCTCCAACTGCTGGACCGGGGCCGTGCGGGTCACGCGCAGCATTGGGTTCCACCTGTTGCTCATAGAACTCACCGTTGAACAGGTGTGCATCTATCCACACTCGGCCGGAATCGAAAAGCCGTCGGTATTCTTCTGCCTGGCTCGTCTCACCGAATCGACGTGCGATCTCTTCCATCGCCCGCAGAGCCGCGAGGTAATAGCTGCCGAGCATGGAGTTCGGGCCCCAGAACTCGATATCATAGGTGTTGTGCTGGACGCCCTCCATCACTCCGTCGCGGTCGGCGTCCCAATACCGCCAAGTGTAGGCCATCGCCTTCTTCATGCCGGGCCAGACTTCACGAAGGAAATCATCATCGCCACTGATGAGCCATTCGCGGTAGGCCCTGAGGATGCCACCGTGCTGGCCGTCGGCAGCGGCGTGGTAGCTGCGGCCGCCGGGAGTGCCGAGGGGCAGCGGCATTCGGAACGTCATGTGGCCGTCGGCGGCGAGGTCGTGGCGGTAGTCGGCCGCTCGCGCGCCGCGCTCGAGCGAGGGGAAGAGGTAGGCGGCCGTCTGGGCGTAATTCCAGACGTGGGTGCAGGTGCCGGGGCAACAGCCTGACTGGTCGTTGCAGCCCTCGAAGCCCCAAAAGGTGCCATCGGTGAGTCGCAGACAGGTGGTGGTCTTGAGGATGGTCGCCTGAGAGGCGACGGCGTCGATCACGGCTGAGGGAAGCGATGAGCCGAAGAGCGCGTCCTGGAACGCTCGGCTCTCGCTCTCAAGGCGCTTCAGGTTCCCAATGGTGTACCGCGCGACGTCCCAGGCGTCATTCCACGGCGTCGCGTAGTAGTTGCGCCAGATCGGTTGGGGCGCGCCGCCTTCCTGGCCCCAATCCATCTGCTTCTGATAGTTGGGGAAATGCCAGGCGATCACCGCCGGAAGCACAACTGTTTCCCCGGGCTTGAGTCTGGCGTGAAGGGCAAGGGCCCCGATCTTCGACCCGTCGTCGCTGCTGGGAGTGGCATCGGTGACGTTCCCGAGCCGTCCCGACTTCCGGAACGACTCCCAGAATCGATTCAGCCCGGCCAATCCGAAATCGCCAGGCCACGCAGTGAGGTAGGTCACGTTCTTCCACGGCGTCGCGAGCGCCATGCTCCCAAAGCGCGGTGAATCAGGCTCGTACTTGCGCGATGTCATCCTGAGGCCTCGGATGCCAGGCG